>URAA01000051.1 GCA_900545785.1 uncultured Dialister sp.
CACTCGAAAGAGTGTCTTTTTTCATTGTGTATAATGAAATACTTCTTACATAAAAGCTTCCTGTCCGAGAGGGGGAAAAAAACAGGGGGGGAACTGTGAGATAAATAGAAATGAATAGATAGAATTAATTTATAATGTTAAAATGATATAAACGGGTAGGAAAGGAGCGAAATTATGCCGAATGATAAAGAATTGAAAGAGATATTGCTCGGATCAAGAGAAATCATTGAATTACTTTGTGGTCTCACAGAAATTTTGGGAGAAACCGGGAAAGAACTCAAGAAAGAGAATAAGAATTTAATAAAAGAAAATAAAGAACTATTATCGATCATCAATCAATTGAAAGCTGAAAATAATGAGCTTCGAAAGCGGGAAGAGCAAAATGCAGATGATAAACAGTTTGTCGGTGGCGGAAAAGATTTAGAGCTGCTCCAAAAAAATTTAAGGTCCTATTATCATGATTTATCATTTTATGATGAAGGCCATATCACTGCTGAAGATGGAGAAAGGCTCTATCATACGATAAAGTATATTTTTAAACAATTGAAAAAAATCGGCGTTGATTTCAATGAAAAATGACAGGATTCTATTGTCTTGTCATTTTTATTTTCCTTATGATCACCGGTCTGTTTAATTTTGATGGCAGAATTGCGTACTTGTCGTATATTCTTTTTTGTAAAGAAATCCGTTGAACGGATTGATCATTGACGGGGTTGATTTTTATAGTAGTAAAACATATATTGTTGCATGATACCGGCACTATTTCCAAAAGAAGGGAAGGGATTTATACCGCCATAGTGTGCATCAATAACACGATTGATCCATACATCTGCAGGAGCTGCGGAAGTTCGGTGAAAGCCGAAGAGAGAAATGCAGGAGGCCACTTTTATCCCTACCCCGGGGATTTGTTGGAGCAGTGTCAGTAATTCATCGTCGGTAAGCATAGCGGCTTTGTTTATATTTATTTTTCCGCTTGAAACAAGCCGGACTGCCTGAAAGACATAAGAAGCCCGGTAACCTAGGGAACATTCTTTTAATTGTTCTGCTGACAGTTTTTTTAATTGATGTGCCGTAGGAAAGGCATATATATCTTTTTCTTTTGATAGCGGTTTTCCTGCAAGACGGCATAATTTTTCAACAGCGGTCCGTATGGCGGGAATTGATTTTCTTTGAGAGATAATAAAAGTGATCAGCATTTCAAAAGGGTCCTGCTTCAAAATGCGTATTCCTTTTCCATACATAGCAGCTTTTTGCAAAAAATGATCATCCTCAGGGATGTTTTTTCTAATGGAATTATAATCGGTATCCAGATCAAAATAAGATTTCCATATATGATTCCATGCATAAGAGGTGCAATCCGCCTCCCATAAGTTTTTTCGCAAAGGAGACAAATGAAGAATATTTCTCTTTGTTATAAAGCGGTAACATCCGTCGGGAAGCCGTTTCGCCCGAAAACATTGGCCGCTTTCTATAATTTTTTTTAGATTAAAATCGTCATGAATTTGTATTTGCATAAGAGTCTCCTGTCTTTATCTTCATTATAAGGAAGGAGCTTTTTTCTGCAACAATCAGGGCAGGTTTCCAATATAAAAGGGATATTTCTTGTTGCCATGTGCATTTTTCAATGATAGAATAATGATATTCACAGAGAGTGATTATACATTTCAGAAGGGGGTCGGTACCTATGTTCAGTATGGTAGCACCACAGGTAAAAGGAAAATGTGCGGAAGATAATATCTTTGCAGCAAATAACAGAGCTGTCGCTTTGGCAGATCAGATCGGCAAAGATAAAGTGGTGAACGGGACAGTAGGTTCCATGCTTGATGAAGAAGGAAATCTGATCGTTTTAGGTGTGGTACAGGAGGAATATAAAAAATTAACTCCTCGTCAAATTTGTGCCTATGCGCCTATCAGAGGATATGATCAATTTCTTGCAAGCTGTATTGATCAGTGTTTCGGAGAATCGCGCCCGGAAGGATATATCGAAGCTTGTGCTACTCCGGGAGGTACAGGAGTACTTCATCATGTGATTCATAACTATGCGGCTCCGGGTGAAGAAGTATTGATTACCGATTGGCACTGGGGCGCTTATGATTCTCTTATTGATTATCCCAATTGCAAGGTAAGCACTTTTGAATTTTTGAATGGAGAAGGAAAATTTAATATCGATTCTTTCAAGGAAAAAGTGAATGAAATTCTTGGAAAACAGAAAAATTTGGTCATCATTCTGAACGGCATTGCCAATAACCCGACAGGATACTGTATGAGCGAAGCCGAATGGCAGGCTGCCGTAGATGTACTGAAAAATGCTGTGGAAGGAAAAGATAAAAATGCAATTCTTGTTCCTGACGTGGCGTATCTGGACTATAGCGGAACCAAGGATGATTGCCGTAAATTTTTCAAAGTTTTCGGAAATTTGCCGAAAAATATTTTGGTTATCGTTGCCTACACTTTATCAAAGGGATTTACTCTTTACGGACAGCGCCAAGGAGCTATGATTGCCGTTACATCCGACAAAGAAGTGGCAAAAGAGTTTGTTGATGTCAACCAATATGCAAGCCGCGCCACATGGTCCAATTGCAACAGTGCTTCTCAGAATGTGATGATCAATATTTGCAGCGATCCGGAAAAAGTCAAGAGAATGGACGAGGAACGAAGCAGCTGTTACAAGATGATACAGGAAAGAGCAGCTATTTTTGTAGAAGAAGCAAAAGAAGCAGGAGTAAAAATTGTTCCTTATATTTCAGGATTCTTCATCACGATTCCTATGGAAGGCGCAAAGGGAGTGTGCGATCTTCTTGAAAAAGAAAATATTTTCCTTGTACCGATGAAGAAAGGGATCCGTCTTGCAGTCTGCTCTGTCTCCAAAGCAAAAATGAAGGGGCTTGCTGCCAAGATTGCTCATGCAATGAAAGAAACCGGCGCTAAACAGTAATATCCGGATCATCAAATAAAAAATTCTTGAAAGGGGATGATTCCAAGGCGGCTGATGTCTTGGAATCATTCTTTTAGAAGAGGGCATAGGTATGGAAAATTTATTTGCAGCAGTGAATGCAGTATTATCTTTTGTAACACCGGTATCGGATTTTTTCTGGGATTTTCCAAAGATGTTCGGTTTTTGGAAAGGAATTCCTCTTTTGGGAGAATTCTCTTTGGCCGTTATCGTCCTGGTAGGTTCCGGTTTATATTTCACCTTTCGCCTCGGGTTTATTCAAGTCAGAAAATTTAAAGAGGGAGTCCGGACCATTGTGAAAAAAAGAAATATCGATACCGGTATTTCTCCTTTGGCAGCATTCTGTCTGAGCACAGCCATGCGAGTAGGTCCGGGCAATATCATAGGGGTGACCGGCGCTATTGCTGCTGGCGGCCCGGGGGCGCTTTTCTGGATGTGGATTTCCGCTTTTTTCGGTATGGCCACCGCTTATACGGAAAGTACGCTGGCACAGATTTTTAAAGAAAAACGGGGGAATGAATTTGTAGGAGGCCTTCCTTTTTATGCCCGTCGTCTTTGCGGAAACAGTGTCGGTGTCGGCGTGACATTATCTCTCGTTTATATTATATATGCAATGATGTGTATTCCGGCGCAGGGATTTAATGTTGTTTCATCTGTGGGAGCCATGGGAGAGATTCTGTCAGGGACGAAAATTCCCGTGCAATCTGATTTTTACTATATCGTATCTGCTATCGTGATCGGAATGGTTGCGATCATGGCTTTTGGCGGTATCAGACGGATTGCGGCAGTCAGTAACAAAATGGTTCCTGTCATGGCCGTTATTTATGTATGTACCGTAGTCGTGCTGATTTTTGTCAATTTTGATAATGTTCCGTATTTCTTTGAGGCCGTATTTACCGGTGCATTCAGTCCCGAGGCCGTCTTCGGAGGCGCATTCGGAACCGTCCTTATGCAAGGGGTAAAGAGAGGGCTCATGTCCAATGAAGCCGGTCAGGGAACCATCACGATGCCTGCGGCGGCAGCAGAAGCCAAGCATCCTTGCGAGCAGGGAATTATTTCTGCAGTAGGTGTATTTCTCGATACCCATGTGATTTGTACCATGACAGGCTTTGTTATCATCATGGCTCAAAGATGGGCTGCCGATCCGGAAGCATGGAAAGCGGCAGGAACATATCCGAAATTCCTCTTATCTATCGGTGCTATGACACCGGAGGGAATGAATAGTCTGGTCCTGTTTTTGGTGTCCGTTTGCTTTTGCCTTTTTGCCTATACTTGTGTTATCGGATTTGTCACATTTTCCGAAATATCGGCGAATCGTATTTCCGGCTCCAAAGTTTTTATTAATTTCATCCGTACCTTGGCAATTTTTGTAGCAGCCTTCGGTATTTTCTGTAATATTGCCGGATATGATTTATCGAATTTGTGGGCATTTTCCGATTTAGGAAATATTATTATCGTGTATTGCAACATTCCTATGCTGTATCTGGGGTTCAAATATGTATTAAAAGCGACAAGCCACTATTCTGAAGAGGGGGACAAGAATTTCAATTCTTCTGTTGTGGGGATTGAAGTAAGTTACTGGGATGAGGAGAAAAATAAATAGAAGAAGATGAAGAGTTCCGAAAGGGACTCTTTTATTTTGCAAAAAAGCGGACAGGAAAATATAAAATCTCCGTTTTATTATATTTTTACCGAGTAATCGATGATCGGCGAGGAACAGATCAGGAAGAAAAGTTTGAAAGATGATAAGTTCTATAGAAATATGGTACTATGAGTAAAGGATGTTATTAATAATATTTTAAAAGGCGGGAGGGATATGTATGAGTACGGATAAGACGGAGAAGGAAGGTTTGCTTTATGAAATGGCAAACGGATTCTCTATTGATTTGACAGAAGATGAGTACAACGAAAAGAGAGAAGAAATTGAAAAAATAGCAAAAACACTCGGTGTAAATATGAAGGTACTTGACGTGGTAGAGAAAGATTATAAGTTGAAATTAGTCGTTCTTTCTATGGTATCCTATTTCGGTTATGAAAAAGTATCGGGAGCACAACTTCTTGAAGCTTCCCGTCTGTTGCCGCAAGAAGATGTGGGAGATATGAAATATTTCTTTATGAAAGCAGGATGGACACCATATTATTTAGAATATGAATTTACTCCGAAGATGACGACCACTTTTGAAAGTCTGATTGAATATTTCTTTACTGATGTGGAACTTTATATGGATATGTCTGAAGAACTGGAATATGTAAGAGTGCCCAACGCACTCCGTATCATTTGACAAAGCAAATAAAGAGCACCCTCTTTACATCAAGGGGGTGCTCTTTATTTTTTTCTGTTCCGCTTATTCTTTTCTTTCTTGAAGTTCCAGATCGAATGATTTTTGCATACGGACATAACTTTGCCGTCTGGCTATAGCATCTTTTTCTGTCTTGGTAAAGAGTTCTTCTGCTTTTTCGGGGAAAAGAGTCTGAAGACTTGAGAATCGAACTTCTCCCATGAGGAAGTCACGGAAGTTTCCTTTCGGTTCGGGGCTGTCCAGATGGAAAGGATTCTTGCCCTGTTCAAGGAGAGCCGGATTATATCTCCATGTTGACCAGTAACCGCATTCAACGGCTCTTTTTTCTTCTTCCATAGACTTGCCCATGCCTGCTTTGAGACCGTGATTGATACAGGGGGAATAAGCAATGATGAGGGACGGTCCGGGATAGGCTTCCGCTTCGGCTATGACTTTCAAGGCGTGATTGATATTGGCGCCCATTGCAATTTGTGCCACATAAATATATCCGTAAGATATGGCCATCATGCCGAGGTCTTTTTTCCGTGTCTTTTTACCGGAAGCGGCAAATTTGGCAATGGCGGCGGCCGGTGTGGATTTGGAAGATTGTCCGCCCGTATTTGAATATACTTCCGTATCAAGAACAAGGATATTGACATCTTCTCCGGAAGCGAGAACCTGATCCAGTCCGCCGAATCCTATATCATAGGCCCAGCCGTCACCGCCGAAAATCCATTGGCTCTTTTTAATGAAGTGATCTTTCCATTTCAATATATCTTTATATTCCGGATGGAGATCGATTTCGGAAGCAAGCTGTTTTTCCAATTTTTCCGCTCTTTCTCGCGTCCCTTCTCCGGTATCTTTCTGATCCAGCCAGTCTTGAATGGCCGATTTTGTTTCACCTTCTGCAGCAGGTAAAAGCTCTTGCAGGCGTCCTGCCAATCTGCGGCGGAGTTTTGTTTCTCCCAGATGCATACCCAAACCGTATTCCGCATTATCTTCAAAGAGAGAGTTGCCCCATGCCGGCCCGTGTCCGTCGGCATTGGTCGTATAAGGCATGGAAGGCGCACTGGCACCGTAAATGGAAGAGCAGCCTGTCGCATTGGCAATTAGCATACGGTCTCCGAATAACTGGGTAACCAAGTGGATATAAGGTGTTTCGCCGCAGCCGGCACAAGCGCCGGAGAATTCGAAGTAAGTCGGTTCAAACATGGCACCGCGGATCGTATCTTTTTTCAAAGGATTCTTTTTCCGAGGTACGGACATGGCATAGTCCCAAAGTTTTTGTTTTTCAAGTTGTGTTTCTATGGGCTTCATGACAAGTGCTTTACCCTTGGCAGGACAGACATCGGCACAAATACCGCAGCCGTAGCAGTCTTCTTGGGAGATGACGATACGGAATTTAAGGCCTTTGACGGGGCTTCTGAATTCTTTTACGATAAATCCTTCCGGTGCATTTTCCAGATCTTTATCATCGACCAGAACGGGACGAATGGTGGCATGGGGACAGGATGCGGCGCATTGGTTGCACTGGATGCAGTTTTCCGGAATCCATTCGGGAACATTGATGGCTGATTTGGTGCGCTCATACTTGGATGTCCCGGTGCAGAAAGTTCCGTCTTCCATTCCTTTGAAGGCGGAGACGGGCAAGTCGTCACCTTCCTGCCTGTTCATGACATCGCAGACATTTTTAATGAAATCGGGACGGCTGACCGTAGCAATGAAACCGCCGGTGGTGGCATGAGCCCATTCTTCCGGAACGGGAATTTCTATGGCTCCGCTGATTCCCGCATCAACGGCGGCATTATTCATGTCAACAACATTCTGTCCTTTTCTGCCGTAAGAATCTTCATTAGCTTCTTTCAAATATTTCACCGCATCCGCTTCGGGAATAATTCCCGTCAAATGGAAGAAAGCTGCCTGCATGATCATATTGATACGGCCGCGTAAGCCGATTTTGTTTGCGATTTCAAAAGCATCGATGATATAGAATTTTGCATGAAGAGCAGCCAGTTTTCTTTTTAAAGCAGCCGGCAGCGCTTTGTCCAGATCTTCCGGACGCCAGTTGCAGTTTAATAAGAAAATACCGCCCTTTTTGAATCCCCGGAGCAGATCATATTTGTATACGTAAGAAGGCCTGTGGCAAGCAATATAGTCCGCTCTGCGAATCAGATAAGGTTTCCGAATGGGATTGGGGCCGAAACGGAGATGAGAAAGGGTGACACCGCCGGATTTTTTTGAATCGTATGCAAAATAACCTTGGGCATATAAATCAGTGTGATCGCCTATGATTTTAATGGCGCTCTTATTAGCACCTACCGTGCCGTCAGAACCGAATCCCCAGAATTTACAGGAAACGAGCTTGCTGTCTGCCGAAGAAACCGGAACGGGAGCAAGGGACAGGTGAGTCACATCGTCATTGATGGAGAGGGTGAAATTATGTTTAGGCCGATCTGCTTTCAAATGTTCATAAACAGCCATGATATCTTCCGGTGTTACGTCTTTGGAGCCGAGACCATAGCGGCCGCCGCAAACAAGGATATCTCTTGAGGAAGAAGCGACAGCGCTTTGAACATCCAAGAAAAGAGGTTCGCCGATGGCTCCGGGTTCACGGGTGCGATCGAGGACGGCAATTTTTTTCACGCTGTCCGGAAGGGTGTCAATGAAGTGTTTGACAGAGAAAGGACGGTAGAGGTGAACATTCACAAGACCGACCTTTTCTCCTTTTGCATTTAAAACATCGGACACATCTTTGCAAATATCCGTAACGGAACCGATGGCAATAATGATTCTTTCTGCATCGGACGCGCCGTAATAATCGAAAAGATGATAACTTCTTCCCGTAATGGCGTTGATCTTGTCCATATACTCCTGAACCATATCGGGAAGCGCATCATAGAACGGATTGGCTGCTTCACAATGCTGGAAATATACATCCGGATTTTCGGCTGTACCGCGGATGACGGGGTGATTCGGATGAAGAGCACGAGAACGGAACAGATCTAATGCTTCTTTATCGATCAAAGGTTCAAGCTCGTCATATTCCATCACTTCTACTTTTTGAATTTCATGACTGGTTCGGAACCCGTCGAAGAAATTGATAAAAGGCACACGGCCTTTAATGGCTGCCAAGTGAGCAATTCCGGAAAGATCCATGATTTCCTGCACATTGGCTTCGGCCAGCATGGCACAGCCTGTGGCACGGGCCGCCATGACGTCCTGATGGTCACCGAAAATGGATAAAGCATGGTTGGCCAGTGAACGGGCTGCGATATGGAAAACGCCGGGAAGCAATTCGCCTGCCACTTTGTACATATTGGGAAGCATGAGAAGCATTCCTTGTGATGACGTATAAGTGGAAGTAAGAGCTCCGCTTTGCAGCGAACCGTGGAAAGCGCCTGCCGCGCCTCCTTCGGATTGCATTTCGACGACATGTACGGTGTCTCCGAAAATGTTTTTCTTTCCTTGAGCTGCCCATTCATCAACAGATTCTGCCATCGGTGAAGACGGCGTGATCGGATAAATAGCGGCAACTTCCGTAAATGCATAAGAAATATAGGCCGCGGCGGTATCTCCGTCCATGGTTTTTACTTTTCTCATATTACACACTCCCTTTTCTTTGACCATATCTACATTTTATTTCTTGCAAGAAGCAAAAAAATTATGTACAATTGTTATGAGAAAATGTCATAGAAGATGGTATTTAAATTATAACGTAATTTGAATTAAATTCTCCATATTTGAGGGAATAAGTTCACTTTTATTATAGTTTAATCTGTATTTTTCGACAAGGTGAAGGAAGCAGGGGAGTATTTCCGCATATTTTAATTGATAATAAGAAGAACAGGAGGAAAAGGTTTCATATGGACTATCGTCATCTTAAATATTTTATGGAAGTAGCAGAGCAAAAAAGTTTCAGCAAAGCCGCAAGGAATCTGCATATTTCTCAATCGGCCATCAGCCGTATGATCAAAGCGCTGGAAGAAGAAATGGGAGTGACTCTGTTTATTCGCAACGCTAAAACGGTGGAAATTACTGCGCCGGGAACTATTTTTTTGAATTATGCAAAAAGATGTCTTTTTGTATTCGAACATTTAAAGTCGGATTTTGAAAATGAATTCAATTTGAAACAAGACACGATTCAAATCGGTTTGCCGCCGATTACGGATGCTCATGTTTTTGCCAAACTGCTTGGGGAATTTAAACGGACCTATCCTCAGATCGCCATCAAATTGTATGAATACGGTTCCAAAGTCATAGAATCTTCCGTTCAGGAAGGAGTCATTGATGTAGGGATCATTTGCACCATTCCGAATAAAGATTTTGAATCGTTTTTCCTTTCCGATGACGAAATGTGCGTCGTTATGCCCAGAGGGTATCCGAGAT
>URAA01000052.1 GCA_900545785.1 uncultured Dialister sp.
CTGAATCGTCTTGCCCAGGTCCTGCTTAACAGCGGTGCCGCTGTCGTCGCTCAAAGCAAAACCGCCCGTTGCATTTTCGCTGGTACCGTCAGTAACAGCAACGACGGCATCACTTACGGTCTTCAGCTGATCTTCCGTCGCTGCCCGGCCGGTTACGATGTCAGGATTTGTCACATTCCAAGTCGTGTTATCTAAACCGGTTACATAGCTGCCTGTTTGAGCAACGCCACCAGCCGTAGTTTCTGTCTGAGTACCGATAGTCGCATCGCCGGCTGTGACCGTATTCAAGCCTGTAATATCTTTGGCCAGGCGAACGGTCAATTTGCCATTGTCGCCGTCTTGAGCCGCAACAATACCGATATTATTGTCCGTAGATAATTTGGAAGCATCCGTTTCTCCGCCAACGATATTGACGGTCTTATTTAATTTAACGGCAGCAGAACCGGTATCACCGGTGTATACCATACCGTCATTCAAAGTAGCAACGGTCGCACCGCCAGCAGTAATACGGTTAATAGAATTACCATTGACATCATTTGCCGCCGTGCCTGCTGCAATCGTAGCAGTAGAACCATCGGCACCTGTTAAAGCAATAGTACCGTCCGAACCATTGATAGCAATAGATTCACCGTCTTTACCGTTGACCGTAAGGGCGCCGTCCGTACCACCGGTGCCGGTGCTGCCTAAGGTTACGTTATCGGCGAGTTTCAAGTCATAGGTCGCTGTACCGGTTCCGGTCGTTGACGTAAGCTGCAGGTTATTGCCTGTATAGGTACCATCTGTGCCGGCTGCCGTACCGCCTTCAACGGTTACCGTAGTCGTCGTACCTGATCCGCCGCTGACTCCGGCGATAGCCTGATTCAATTGATTAACGTTAACGCCATCTGTACCGGCTGTACCTGCAGCGACATTCGTAATCTTATTACCACCGTTGTTGAGACCGGTTGCAGTTAAGGTTACGTTACTACCGGACTTAGGTCTGATAGTAATACCATTACCGCTAAGCGTCGTAGCATTACCCGTGGTAGGATTGGTCAGATAGATCGTTTCCAATCCGCGGAGGGTTTTATTCAAACGAAGGGTAACCGTATTATCACTGATGATAGCCCCGATATTAGGCTGAGCGGCAAAATCAGACTGATAATATAATGTATTATCTACACCACCGGTAATCTTCAAGGATTGATTTAAAAGCTTAGTAACCGTACGCGGTGTTCCATCAGAACCATAGGTTGTACTATAGCTGCTGTCTTTGAAATCACCGGTAGTAGCAAGCATAGTATTGGTCCACTGTTTCATATTTACGGCATCCGTATCATACTGACCGGCTGCTAAACCGGTAAGTTTACGCGTTAATGTAGTACCGCTGGCTCCGTCAGTACCAAGGGAAACGACACCGGCTGTACTGTTCCATACGCCGCCACCGGTAGTTCCCGCATTACCTTTTGTAGAGAGCCAACTGCTCCATGTGCTGTCCTGATTATTCCAGCCCTGACCGGTAGTATCCGTTGCACGAGTTGTGGAAGAACCGGAACCGATAGCTACGCTACTTGAAACATTGGCCGCAGCACCACTGCCCAAGGCCATCGCATCAGTAGCTGAAGCATCTACTTTAGCCGTCTTACCGATGGCGATAGCATTTTGAGCCGTAGCATTTGTTTGATAACCAATGGCAATTGTATCTTGTCCGGTATCTGCAGCACCCGACACAACTTCTCTACCGATAGCAATACTTCTTGTGCCTAAGGCTTTCGTAATATAACCTTGAGCAATCGAACTACCACCGCTGGCGGTCGTATCATACCCTTGGGCAATAGTATACGAACTGGAAGCGGTTGTATTTGTCCCTTGTGCAAGGCCGCCACCACCGCTGGCAACCGCATTAAAACCATACGCGTTTGATCGTACACCAGTAGCCTGAGCCCCACGACCTGCTGCCATGGCTCGTTCACCACTTGCAAGGGCACTTACACCAATAGCAATACCTTCAAGACCGGTAGCTTTAGACTCGTTCCCTAAAGCAATAGAATTCTCTTTAGTTGCCTGTGAATGTCTGCCAATAGCCGTAGACGTAGTACCCGTAGCTTGCGCATATCCGCCCATAGCGATTGTATAATATGTACTAGCCGTCGCACCTTGACCGATAGCAATGGCTAATTCACCATTATTATCACCTGCCGCAGTACTGGTATTATTATTACCGGCCGTAGCCCCATTACCGATAGCAATGGTACCTGACGCATAAGAACGGGTGTTGGTACCAATGGCCATATTATTTTCATACTCTCTATCCACACCCTCAGCTTGTCCGACGGACGCATTTTGACCGATGGCAATACCGTGAACAGAGTTCGCTCGGTTTTGAGAACCCACAAGAATAGAGTTGCCGGCCCGTCCGTAAGCAATATTGTCATGACCAATCATAACACGACCGCCGTTAGCACTTGTGAAACCGCCATCGGCAGACGATTCCTGAGGCGCATATGTCGGTGTCATAGCCGTCTGATTAGCACCGATAACAACGTCATTATGACCGTAAGCCGTCGCATTGAGACCAATAGCCACTGCATTATACGCTGTACCAACTATTGCATCGGTACCGGAATAAGCACCACCGGTAACACTGCCTTGACCGATAGCAATGCCGTAATCAGCTCCTGCCGTAGCGCCGCCGATAGCAACCGTCTCCGTACCGGTAGCCGATGCGTCTGTCCCCAAAGCAAGAGCATCCTCACCGTTTGACGTAGCCGTACCTACAGAAACGGCACCGGCTCCGGTAGCTGTCGCATTAGCACCTACAGCCATCGTGTCATTGTCTTGAGTCCCCGGATAGCGCCCTGCAACAACACGCTGTGCTGCCTCTGCCGGTAAAGTTAATGTTGTAGCAACACTCAAGGCCAAACCGGTTGCCATAGCAAGGCGAAGTAAGTTACCGGCTACTTTTGTACCGGATTGTGATTTGTTTTTACTATGACTTTTGCCACTTCTGAAACGACTACATAGGCATTTCTCACCTTACTCCACACAACCTTGTAAATTTTATTCATTGAAACTACGACCCCCTCTTTTTCTTACTGACTGTTGTAATAAGATCTGTTTACCAAAAAATAAATAAAAGATTTTTAATACAATAAAGAAAAAGCAATAAAAATAAATCGTGCTCTTAAAATGAAAACTTTGCTAACCGAAAAACAAAATAATTCTTTTAACACGACTTATTCAATCAACTACATTCACCGATCATAAGCAGGTCATAGAACATCTATCGTCTCTATCATTATTCAAAAGTTAATAGATATTTATGAATATATATCAAGTATAGCAGTTTCCGACAGGGGGTGCAAAAATTGCAACCGGAAACTCATTTTTTATAGAGTTATTATGTCAAAATTACTTTCTCAAATTCTATCGACAGTTATTAATCGGTATCGAAATTATAAACAGAGTTCTTGAGTCAAAAATGTCTACATATAATTTTGCATAAAAAAAGAGCTGTAGCGAAATGTGAGTTTCTCCATTTCGTTACAGCTCTTTTGCTTATTTTCAGGAAATTCTTTTCTTTCCGTGTATGTTTCCCGATTCCAGATAGATAAATTCGCCTGTCCCTTTTTCTTTTCCCACCTCTTCTGCAATTTTCATTGTTCTTGCATGACAGGTGAATAAAAATATCTGCTGTTCTTTTCCCAGATCCATGAGAAATCGGAGTGTTTCTCTCTGCCGTCCTTCGTCAAAGCGGACAAAAATATCATCCAGTACGATAGGAAGCGGTTCGATTTGTTTGCCGAAGGAAAGTGCCATAGCAAGACGAATGGCCAGATAGACCTGATCGCCCGTCCCGGAGGACCAGATTTTAGCATCTTTTATGTTATGAGCCTCATCTGTGATCTTGATATCTTTTCCGTCGGAATCGACAAAAAGAGAATATTTCCCGCCTGTCATTTCTCTGAGGAAACTGTTGGCCGTTTCCACCACTTTCGGTTGTTTTCCCGATTCATATCTTTCCTGTGTTTTTTCTAAAATATTTTGAGTAAACAGATGGGTCAGCCACTCTTCGACAGCGGCGGAAATTTCCGCTTCCACTTCTCTTTTCTTTTGCAGCACCTTGGTAATCGTATCATCTCCTGCCAAGCGGAATATTTCATTTCCCACTGCCCCTTGCTGTTGTTGCAATTCTCCGAGTCTTGCCGATTGTTTCTCTATCTCTTCCGCCAATTGTTGATGCTCTTTCATCCATTCATCATATTTACCCGTTTCCAAGATCGCCCAGAGCCGGTTAAATCCGTCTTCGCTCCCTGCATAAAGGCGGATATCATGTCTTACATTTTTCCAATCTTGAAGCAGCCGGTCATGGTTTTCATGAGCATTCACTTTATCGGCAAAATCTTCCGCATTTTTTGCATTGACCAGCCGGAAAAGAGCTTCCATTTCTCTTTTGCATGATTCCCAAGAGAGATTTAATTTATTCATTTCCTGCTCATAAATCGCATGCTGATGGTTTCGTTCCGCCACCGACTGCCACTGCATATTCCGTTCCCGATTTTCTTCATAGATTTCCGCAATGCTTTCAGGTGTCACCGGATAGGATAAACCGGTCAGTTTAATGATGGAGTCTGCCCTTCGATTAAATGAGTCCAGTTTTTCACGAATATTTTCTATCCGCACGTCAATTATTCTCCCTCGACCTTCTTCGGAATAGATCTTTTGCCACTGTTCTCTTAAATCCGGAATTTTTTCTGAAGAGGTCATGGGAAGTTTATTTTCTGCAAGCCAGTCATTCCATGCTTTGACTGCTTTCGCATGCAGTTCTTTCAGCTCTTTCCCCTCTTCTGCCCATTCTTTATGAGAAATTTGCTGTTTCTTAATTGTTTCTTTTTTCCATGACAGAGCCTGCTGGCGGGCTTGGGATTTATAAAAATCATTCCGTTTTTCCTGCAGCATATTTCGGAATGCCGCCAAATCATTTTCATCTTCCGGAAGACGATCAGGGAATTCTTTGACCATGATTGCCCGCTCTTTTTCGAGCTCTTTTAAATTTTTATCCAATACATCGAGGCGGTTATCCTTGATATGGCTTACATGGTTATTCATTATAAAGAAAGCAATCGACAAGAATGCCGCCGCAGCAGCACCGTATAAAACGACATATCCCGAAAAGGACATATAAAAGGCAACGATGCAGGCAACGGCTGCCGCCATAAAAGCAAGACCCAGATAGAACCAGAAAGTATATTTCTTTTCTTCTTTTGCCAGTAATTGCTTTTTTTCAGTTTGAATCAGCACTTCTTTTTGAATTAAATTTTCAATTTTTTCAGCTTTTTCTTCATAGGCTTTCCATTCGACTTCCGTGGAAGGAGATGATTTTTCGGTTCCCGCCTCTTCCACTTCCTCTACTTCCGGTTCTCTTTTTTCCCAGAAATGAAGTTCATTATCTCGCACACCTACACTTTGTGCCAGTCTGTTTCCTTCCTGCCAGTCTACGGAGACACATCGTTCTTTTGTGGAAAGAGGGCGATCCCACAAAGGCAGTGTATATCCCATGTTGACAAACTTAGCCGCCCACTCCGCTCTTGCATTTTTTAAATCTTCCTCATCGGCAAGGAGCTGTTTCCATTGTCCCAGATCGACATAAAGTTTTTCCAGTTCCTTCTCCATGCCGATCCATGGAATAATATCTTCTTTTCTTTTAGGCTCATATTCATTCAGTTTTTCCTGAAGTGCCTCTTTTTGCTCTTTAATCACTTTCATCCGGTTGACCAGATGATTCCACTGCTCTTTCCCGTTGGAGGGAAACAGCTTGACCTGCTCGCTTAAAGATAACTGCCTTTTTATCTCTCTTGCTCTTTTATAATATTCCCATGCACCCAGACGTTTTTCCAGCAATTTGTCATTTTCTTTATTTTTTGACAGGAGAGTTTCCAATTCTTCCAATTCTTTTTTGACCGCATCCTGCTTTTTTTGCAATGACGAAAAATCCTTTTCTTGTCCGGAGAGCGTATCCAGTTCTTCCTCGATTTCAGATAAGCGGGTCAGGAGCTGATTGATTCTCCGTTTCCCTTGGCTGGAAGATACCAAAAGTTTTTCCATATCTTCCGCCGCTTCGTTTTTGGCTCGTGAAACCTGTTCTCCCCCTTGAAGCATAAAAAACCGGCTTCTCACAGAATCGTTGGAAAGAAAAGAAGTTCCCTGCAAATCCTCTAATCCCACTGCAAAAATCTGTTCATACATGGTCCTGTTCAGTCCGTGCCACCAGATGACGGGCAATTCCTGATCAGACCTTTCCATATGGCTGTCGATGAACCATCTGGTCTTATCTTTGCGGAATACCCGATAGGAACTTCCATCCATACGGGTAAATGCCATATTTCCCTTTTTCCCCTGCCATTTGCCTCGTTCAAAACCAAATATCATATCGCGGATAAAGCGGAGTAATGTTGTTTTTCCGCTCTCATTTTCTCCCATGACTATATTCAGCTTGTTGACAGAGGGCATCCATGATTCATTTTTATAAATCCCATACTGTTCCAGCTGCAAATCGGTAATTTTCATTCGTCATCCTCCGTCAGAAGTTCTGCGCCTCTGTATTCCGCTTTTTCAAAAGCACGAAGCAACATATCCTCCGGAATAAATTTCATCAGTTCTGTAAAGGTTGCCATTTCCGGTCTCTCTGAAACTGCTTTTTTCAGTATCTCCATTTTCGATTCTTCCGGCAAACGATTGATTTCATCAAAAGCAGAAAGATAATTTCCGAGAACATCCGGCAATTTTCTTCTTTCTTCTAAATCTATAGCAGGTTTCGTTTCATCTTTAATTTCAGAAAAATAACTGAATATATGATGAAATTTCTCCTTATCATTTAAAGTTTGTAAAATATAGTTTTTTCCTTCCGCCGAGGAAAGAGAGGGCTGCAAAGGACCTTTCCCCTGCAATATCAAACGGACGATATTCGGTTTTCCCGTTTTCTCTTTTAAGGATGCTCTTTGTTTAGTGATTTCCCGTATTAATTCTTCCGGATTTTCGAAGGGTGAAATATCTACTTTCATATCTATCCAGCGAATGACATCGGTGGCGATAAATTTCAAAGTAACCGTGCCGTAAGCGCCTACATCGACAAGGTAACAGCCTTTTTCTCCAAACTCGCTCCGATCGAGGCCCTGCGTATTTCCCGGATAAACGATATAAGGTCGCATGGAGGGGGTTTTTCGTGTATGAACATGGCCCAAAGCCCAGTAATCCATTCCGATATTTCTCAAATCCTCTATTGTACACGGAGCATACGGCCCTTCCGATACTCCCAACTCCGTATGAAGCATAGCGATGGCAAATACATCATCTTTTTCTCTTTTGAAGCGTTTTGCCAAATTTTCCGTCACATGTTTTGTTTTATAACTGATTCCGTAAACGGTTGCTACTTTTTCTCCTCTCACGATCAAAGGAAAACTGCCAACTTCATCGGCAGAAAAAATATGCACCGTCGGCGGAAGGGGTACCTCTGCACGCCATGCTTCATCGGGATCATGATTGCCGTGAACGATAAAAACTTCTATTCCTGCCTGACCTGCTTTATATAATTCTCTGGCAAAAGCCATTTGTGCCGCCAAGCTGTGGTTCTCACTATTATAAATATCTCCGGAAATTAAAATCGCATCCGCTCTGTAATCTATAGCTGCATTTATTACATTTTCAAAAGCTTTAAAAGTCGCTTTGTGAATTGCTTCTGTCCATGGACCTGCATCACCGGGATATAATCCGCCGAAGGGTTCTCCCAAATGAAGATCCGCGCAGTGGATAAAAGAAAAATGTTTTCCCATATGTCCTCCTACAAGGGTATTATTATTTATTTTATCATAATTTTTGCCGATTATTGCAATAAAAAACAAGTATAGCTTTATATAGAGGCTGCACTTGTTTTTATTTTCAATTACATTTCATTGTAGATAGCTGCCACCGCATCATATTCTTCATCGGTAGGCGGAACATATTCGGCTTCTCCGGATTCGTCCATATCTATTCTTGCCAAAATAATTTCCGGATCTTCCTGATCTTCTTCACTTTGCGGAATTTCAACAAGAACGGCAAATTCTTTTCCTGCAAAAGGAATTACTATGTCCTGAACATATTCTTTTTCTTCGTCCGGACCGGTCACGGTAATGATAATAGGTTCTTCTTGATCTGTCATTTTACTGTCCTTTACTTTTAAATGCCAAATGTTGTAAATACCCTTCCAAAATAGCCACGGCAGCCATTTTATCAATGACCTGCTTCCGTTTTTTTCGGCTTACGTCGGCAGCAATCAATTGTTTTTCCGCCATCACCGTAGTCAGCCGTTCATCCCAGAAATGATAAGGGATATCCGGAAAAGCAGCTTGCAGTTCCATAGCAAATTCTTCTGTTTTTTCCGCCCTCATCCCTTTGGTTCCGTTCATATTTAAGGGCATGCCGATTACAAATTCTTCCACTTTATATTCATCTGTCAATTGACGGAGGCGGATAAAATCCTTTTCTCTTGTGGTATGACGAATCGTCTCCAAGCCTTGCGCCGTCCATCCGAATATATCGCTTACCGCAACACCGATGGTCTGTGAACCTACATCCAGGCCCATAATACGCATATCAAAGTCCTTTGTTCTTCACATAGAAACGAACCAGTTCTTCTACCAGTTCATCTCTTTCTATACCGGAAATCAGCTTCCGTGCATCATGTTTGCTGGTGATATAAGTCGGTTCACCGGAAACAAGATAGCCCACCAGCTGTACGGTCGGGTTATGTCCCGCCTCTTTTAACGCACTGTATACTTCATTGAGCATCATGGCCGCCCGGACATTTTCACCTTCATCGGCCCCGCGATTAAATAAAATTGTTTCATCTGAAACTGACATATTGATTTCCTCCTTTATCAGTCAAGAAACGATGTAATTTTTGCAACACCTTCATTAACAGCTTCTTGTAATTTGGAAATATCTTTGCCGCCGGCTTGTGCAACACCGGGTTTCCCGCCGCCGCCGCCGCCGCAAACCTGAGCAGCCGCCGAGACAACTTTCCCCATATGGATACCTGCTTTTACCGCCTCATCGGATGCCATCCCTACAAGACTGACTTTGTCTCCCGTCACGGCCCCTAAAATAAAGGCTCCCTTCGCCAGCTTGCTCTTTACGACATCTGCCGCTTTGCGAAGTTCATTCATATTTTCCGCAGGAACTATAGCCCCGAAGAAGGGAATTCCCTTCTTTTCCTGCACATTCTTCAATAAATCTCCCAGCGCCTCTTTTGTTTGCTCATTCTTTAATTTTTCGACAGTATGTTCCGCTTCTTTTAAAGCTGCCAAATTCTTTTCAATCTTATCGGGAATTTCATTGACTTTGGATTTTAATAATACTGCCGCATTCTGAAGCAATCGGCGATCTTCCAGCATAGCCTCATAAGAAGCTCTTCCCGTTACCGCTTCAATTCTGCGGACGCCGGACCCGATACCGCCTTCACTTATAATGCGGAAAGATCCTATTTCTCCCGTATTGGCTACATGAGAACCGCCGCATAATTCCATACTGAAATCCGCTACTTGAACAACCCTGACGCGATCTCCGTATTTTTCTCCGAAGAGTGCGGT
>URAA01000053.1 GCA_900545785.1 uncultured Dialister sp.
GGTGAACTTTTGTTTGAATTATTCGATTTATTAAGTTATAATAAATAAAAATTGAAATATATAAAATAATTTAATATTTTATAGAAAGGATGTTCTTGAAGTGGCAAAGAAACTGGGCTTACAAAGAGAGTTGACGACAAGAGAAAAAAGCATATTAGAATTTATTCGAAAGAAAATTTGGGAAGACGGATTTCCTCCCACGGTCCGCGAAATTTGTTCCGCCGTAGGACTTCGTTCCACTTCTACTGTACACGGATACTTATCCCGTCTGGAAAATATGGGAATGATAAAGAAAGATCCCTCCAGTTCCAGAGCCATTGAAGTTGTTGATGATCAGTCATGGCGCAAGAAAAAGATGATTCCTATGCCTATGGTCGGTGCGGTTCGTGCCGGAGAACCTCTCATAGCGGATGAACATATCGAGTCTATATTTCCCCTGCCGGCGGAATTAGTCGGTAATGATACCAATTGTTTTATTCTTGTTGTTCGCGGGGACAGCATGATCAATGCAGGCATTCAAGAAGGCGATTATCTGATCGTGGCTGAGCAGGAAACCGCCAGAAACGGTGATATCGTTGTTGCTTTGGTAGGCAATGAAGATGCTACGGTCAAAAGATTTTTCAGAGAAGCCGATCACATTCGCTTACAGCCGGAAAATGATGCCTATGAACCTATTATTTCCAGAGATGTAAAAATTCGCGGAAAAGTTATAGGTTTATATCGACACCTTTAATTAGAAACATAAAATACAAAAAACACAGCTTTTTAAGTTATCCAAACTTTTTAGAGCTGTGTTTTTTGATCACCAAATAGGAATAATTATATCTTTTTTACGAGTTTATCAGACAATATTTCCCAGAAATCCTGATCTTTAAAACGGATAAAACGTATTTTTTTCTTACAGCCTTTCACTGCCAAGGTTTCCTTTTGATGTAATTTGTATTCCCCGCTTCCGTCCATAGAAATATGGAGGATATTTTCTCGTTCCGGCAGCGTAATTTTGACCGTGTCCTTTTCTGAAAGAACTGATGAAAATTTAGCCAATGTATGCGGGCAGACGGGAACGACGATCATTTGCCGGGCCGAAGAATGAAGAATCGGTCCTCCGCAGGAAAAAGCATATCCCGTCGATCCGGTCGGTGTAGAAATGATTAGACCGTCACAAGGATATTGCTGGGCAAAATTGTCATTGATCCATAAGTTGACTCTTACCATTTTCCCGATTTGATTTTTTCCTATCACTACATCATTTAATACTGACGGAAGCTTCGTGTTGTTACCGTGCTCATCGGTAATGACAGAATCTAAAAATAAGCGCTCTTCTAAAACATAGTCATCGGTAAGAAGTTGATTTATTTTATGTTCCGTATCATCTTCTGTAACGGAATTCAGAAAACCCAATTCGCCCAAATGAATTCCCGTGAGGAAAACAGAATAATCTGCAAATATTTTTGCCGCTTCCAAAAAAGAACCGTCTCCCCCGATAGAAAGAATATGCTGTAAATTCAACCCCATCCAGTCGGTATTCTTATATAGGGCCGGTGAAATATGAATTCCTTTTTCTTCCAGTTTCTCTTTTGCTTTGTCCGCAACGAAATATTTTATTCTTTTCCTTTCCAGAAGATCAATTAATTTGGGAAGGTATTCATAAATTTTCGGTTTTCCCATATTGGGATAGATACCGAATTCCATATAATCACCCCTTTAAATTAAAATGTGCTTCTTCTACCACGGAATGAATCGAATTCATGTCAAAAGATTTTTCCGAGTCCGAAAGTTTCTTTTGTAACAGCGCCAGAAACTCAATATTTCCCGAACCGCCCTTGATAGGAGAATAGGTCAGGCCGCAGGTGGAAAAACCGGCGGTATCAAAAGCGGATAATGTATCACGGATGACTTCTTCGTGTATCGTCTTATCTCGTATAATTCCCCCTTTTCCCACTTTTTCTTTGCCTGCTTCAAATTGAGGTTTTATTAATATGATCATAGAGCCGTTTTCTTTCAGGATAGAGTTAACGGCAGGAATAATTTTTAATACAGAAATAAAGGAAATATCGGCAGAAATAAAATCGACCGGCTCCCCCAGCATATCTAAAGTCACTTCTTTAATGTTCGTTTTTTCCAGATTGATGACTTGCGGATTACTCCTCAATTTCCAGTCAAGTTGATTTGTTCCCACATCAATGGCATATACTTTAGAAGCTCCGTTTTGAAGGGCGCAATCGGTGAAACCACCCGTAGATGCGCCTATATCTGCCATGATTTTATTTTCCAGATCAAGATGAAATGTTTTTATGGCTTTTTCTAATTTATAGCCCCCTCGTCCCACATAAGGCATAATATGTCCCTTGATCCGAAGGCGACAATCGGAAGGAACTTTCGTACCCGGCTTATCTACGGGAACATCATTTACTAAAATGATTCCCTCCATAATATGGCGTTTTGCATTCTCCCGGCTGTCAAAGAAACCTTGTTCAACAAGTAATACATCAAGCCGTTCTTTTTTTACTTTTATCTTCTGTGTCATAGTATCAACCGAGTTTAATTTCACTATCGAATGATCTTCAATCATTTTACTCTTGTATAAATAAAATGAAGCAGTTCTGTCAAAATATCTTTATATTCTAAATGCTCTATTATTTTTAAGGCAAGTTCCATTTCCTTTTTGGCCAGCAGACGTGCCTGATTGACTCCGAGGATTGTCACATAAGTGGATTTCCCATCGGCTATATCCTGACCCGGTTTTTTACCCATTTCAGATAAAATTCCTGATTGATCCAATAAATCATCGGTAATTTGAAATAACAGTCCCAAATGTTCTCCAAATTGATGAAGTATATTTCGTGTTTCTTCCGATGCATTTGATATCACTGCCGCCATATCAATGGGAGCACATAAAAGGCAGCCTGTTTTGTAATAATCAAGCAGTTGCAATTCTTCCGAACCGATTTCTTTTCCTTCTGCCGATTTATCGTGAGCCTGACCTGCTACCATACCAAAAGGACCGGCAGCGGCAGATAGTATTTTGATAAGTTCTATTTTAATTTCGGAATTCAGTTTTTTATTATCCGCAACCAATGTAAACGCCTGCGTCAGCAGACCGTCCCCCGCCATTGTAGCAATACCGGCACCGTATATTTTATGATTGGTCGGTTTCCCCCTGCGGTAGTCATCATTGTCCATCGCAGGTAAATCGTCATGAATTAAAGAATAGGTGTGAATACATTCAATGGAAGCGGCAATATCTAAATAATTTTCTGATTTTTTCCCTAACAGATCTAATAAAGTAAGAAATAAAAACGGGCGTATACGTTTCCCTCCCGCCATCAGACTGTAATTCATGGCATCGAATAAGACCTGATGTTCTCGGTGAAGAGGAATCAAAAGATTCTCCAGATAATGATTAATCAGAATCTGTTTTTTCTTGATTAATTCTTCTATCATTTTTGCGAATCTCCTCTTCATTCATCAGTTTCTTGATTTCTTCAGAAATATCAAAAATATCGTTCTCGGTTTTATTCAATATAGATAGGCATCTTTTTGCGGCTTCCGTTCCCGCCTTGTACTTCTCAATCATTTCATCTAAGGATAATCTTTCATTCTGCAGCTCTTCTACAGATTTTCGAAGATTTTCCATCGATACTTCAAAACTCTCTTTATCAGACATTATTATCATTCCTCATCAGCAAATTTTTCTTGATTAACCGGATCTGATTATTTTGAATCTTGTACATATAGTCAGTCAACACTGATTTCTTATCACTTATATTTTCAATCAGAAGATTTTTTAACAAAAGCCACTGTAAAAATATTTTTTGTTTTTCCAATGAAAAATCTTTTGAACAGGATATATATCGAAATTCCTTGATCGTGAAATTTAATATAGTTTTTTTCTCAGATATATTTTTCTTCATTTCCTTATCCATCAGAGAAAGAAAAGAAAATATTTTTTCTATCATATATTCTTTTAAAGGAATGGCAATTTCCGCTGCTTGTGTCGGTGTAGATGCCCGTACATCGGATACGCGATCCAGTAATGTCATATCCCGTTCATGCCCTACTGCAGAAATAATGGGAATTTTTGATTCAAAAACCGCATCCAGCAAGACTTTATTATTGAAGGGTCGCAAATCTTCTTCCGCTCCTCCGCCTCGAGCAATAATGAGAATATCCGGCGGCTCGTTTTCCTGATTGGCAAGTTTCACCATATTTGCCATATTTGCGGAAGCTTCGTCTCCTTGTACTTCCGTACTGTATAAAGAATAGGAAACGGAATTATTTCTTATATTTCCCGTTTTTAGAATGTCATAAATAACCGCACCGGAACCGGATGTAATAATACCTATATGAAATGGAAACTCCGGTAATTCTTTTTTATTTGATAAGGCAAAATATCCTTTCTTATCAAGTTCTTCTTCCAATAAATTGATCTCTTGTGACAAAGGACTTTCCGTAACGGAAATAATTCTTTCCACATGTAAAATCGGTTTTCCTCCGGTTTTATCGTAGCGAAGATCACCGATAACGGATGCTTCTATTCCATTCTTTAAATTACGCCCTAAGAAAGTGCTGCGCATTTTTCCGATTTTGCAAAAGATGCGGAAATTTTCATCAATTAAGGAAAAGAAGGTATTTCCGGAAAAATGAACGTTTAGATTGCTGATCGTTCCCCGTACCGTTATATTTCTAAAAATATAGTCTTTTTGAAATGTTATAGAGACAAGAGAGCTACATTCTTTTACCGTATAAATTTTCATGACTGTACCTCATAAATGCACCGAATGCATTTCCTGTCGCATTATCACTGCTGTATTTGGGATTTGCAAAAACGGGAGTCAATTCTTTATTATTGCAAATTCCAGTGATAATGTTTCTTAAGTACCGGTTACTCATTACACCGCCTACGGCAATAAAAGGCATTTTGCTTTGAAATGAATGTTGTCCCAAGACCTGTTTTAAGGATTCCCCTATAGAAACAAGAACGCCTTTGGCAATATCTTCTTTTTTATATTTTCCCGACAGAATATCTTTTTGTACTTTTGTTTCCGGGCCGGCATAACTGAAAGCATTTTTTGTTTTTGCAACAGGAACATGATAAGAATCCTCCCCGCAGCAGGCAAGTTCTTCCATTTTGGGACCTGCAGGGAATGATAAATGCAAAGAGACACCGATGCGGTCGATAAATTGTCCTGCCGTAATATCGTTTGAGTGAATCAGATTTTTTATATTCATCTCATTATGTACCCACTCAATGCAAAGTACATCTTGTGTACCACCGGAAAGATGTATCATATAAAAAGGTTTGTTCCATAAATCAGGAGATTCTCTGACGGCTGCCAATGCATGATTTTCCTGATGACTGAATTCAAAGACGGGAATGCCTTTCGATAAGGCGATCGATTCGGCAAATCCTTTTCCCACAAAAAAAACGGGCATATAAGAATCTGCCCGACGACGTGGAAATATCGACACTCCGATGCCATCAATTTCCTGAAGGCAGGAACCCAATTTTTTTAAAACAACCGGAAGATTTTTTGTATGTTGGAATACCATTTCGGATTGGGATAACCCTCGATGTCCTTCTTTGACGGAAAGGATGATCCGCTCTTCTGCAACGATACCGCTTGCCGTATCAAAGATGGCTGCCGATGTGGTGTAACAACTGGTATCTATACCAAGAAATTTAGACATTTGACTCCTGTAATGCAGCATTCAGAATGCCGTTAATAAACCGATAGGAATTTTCTCCCCCATATTCTTTTGCAAGTTCGATGGCTTCATTGATGATTACTTTTCTGTCGGGCGCATTTCTATCATAGTCAAATTCAGCAATTGCCAAACGGAGAATATTTTTATCTACTATATTTAATTGTTCGATTGACCAATTTTTCAAATATTTTATGATTTTTTCATCAATGCTCTTTGCATTTTCGTGTACAGTTGAAACCAGAAGGTCAGCAAAGGGTTTATCTTCATTCGATAAGGGCTTCTCCGAATCCAAAATTATTTCATTGCTTTCCGGATTAATATCTTTCGAATATAAAACCATCAGTGCGTATTCTCTTGCCCTGCTTTTATTCATGTAATACCTCTTTTATTTAATGATCTCAGTAACTGCCACATCAATACTCAAAATCGGCTCAGTTGTTAATTCGCTCACTATATCATGAATTTTATTCTGTATGATTTTGCCGATTGAAGATATATCGCAATCATAAATAAGAGCTACAGAAACATCAATATAAATTCCCCTTTTTGTGTGCCGCAGAAAAATCCCTTTTGGCGGTCTTTTTTTAAATGCAAAAGTAATTTCTTGCATAATGTCTTGAAATCCGTCAGAAGTAAAACTGCATACTTCCTGAAGTGAAAGTACGGATTCCTCTATTCTTTGATACATTATTTCATCGGATACAGATATTTTAATTTCATCTGACATACTATGACCTGTCGGAAACAAAGATAACTTGTTCAATATTTATATTCACTTCCGATACATTGATTCCTGTATGGGAGTATATATTTTCTTTGACAAGTTTCTGCAACTGCAATGCTATGGCAGGAATACGCATACCGTATTTAACACAGACATGCAAATCAAGTACTACCATATCATCTTTAACGGAAACGTGAACGCCCTCCGCAGCTTCATCACTGATAACAGAAGAAATACCGTGAGAATAACGATCATCCATGGAAACAATTCCTTCTGTGTGTAAAGCAGCTTCTCGGGCAAGAACTGCAATGACCTGATCAGCAATGATGATTCTTCCCAGGTCATTCTTTATATTTGCAGTTTCCATCTGAAGTCTCACTTTACGCGTTCAATATAAGCCCCTGTACGGGTGTCGATACGCAAAACTTCTCCTTCATTAATGAAAAGCGGTACCGAAACGGTATATCCGGTTTCCAGTTTGGCCGGTTTGGATCCGCCTGTCGCCGTATCTCCTCGAATTCCCGGATCTGTTTCTATAACCTTGAGTTCTACGGAATTCGGAATATCAACACCGATAATATCTCCATTAAAGAACATGATGGAACATTCCATTTCCTCTTTCAAGAAATTGATTTTATCGGCAAGCTGTTCTTTCGTAAGCATAATCTGATCAAATGTCTCTGTATCCATAAAGCAGTAAGAACCGTCTGTTTCATAGAGATACTGCATCGGTTTACGTTCTACAACAGCAGGCTGTAATTTAATCCCTGCATTGAATTTACGTTCTACAACAGAACCGTTCACCAGATTTTTCAATTTAGCACGGACAAATGCCGCACCCTTCCCCGGTTTTACATGCAAAAACTCTATACATTGCCATACGGAACCATCAAGTTCAATTGTAATACCCGGACGTAAATCATTACTGGAAATCATTTGTTTCTTCCTCCTGCTATACTTTTAAGAATTCTTTTGGGAATTTAGTCAAGACTTCAATGCCGTCTTTTCCTATAATAACCGTATCTTCAATACGGACTCCGCCTATACCCGGAATATATACCCCCGGTTCTACCGTTTCCGTCATTCCCTCTTTTAGAACAGAATGATCCCGCGGTGCCAAAACCGGTGTTTCGTGGATCTCAAGACCCACGCTATGCCCGAGGGCATGAATGAAATAAGAATCAAGATCAAATTTTTTCAGATAATCACGAGCCGCTTTATCGACGTCAGCGCAAATAAGGCCTGCTTTAAGAAATGACTCGATATATTCATTACACCCTAAGACTGCATCATAAATATATTTTTGCCTTTCCGATATATTTCCTACAGCAACGGTACGGGTAATATCGGAATGGTATCCGTGATAAATGGCACCGAAATCAAAGGTGATCAGATCTCCTTCTTCTATTATTTTATCGGTCGCAGTACCGTGCGGGTATGCGGAACGTTCTCCCGAAGCAACAATGGTATCAAAAGACTTTCCTTCTGAACCGGCTTCGAGCATGGCACATTCTAAAACGGATCTTAATTTTGATTCTGTTATTCCTGCTTTAATAAAAGGGATTGTTTTTTCAAATCCTTTATCAGAAATACGACAAGCCTCTCTGATTAATTCCATTTCTTCTTTGGATTTTATTTGCCGCAGAATATCCGGATTACAGAATGTAAACTCTGTCTGAGACAATTCTTTGGCAAATGAAAGATACATCTTATGTGTCATTTGCTCTTCAATGCCGATCACACGAATCCTGTGCTTTTCGGCGAAACGAGACACACATTCAGCCATCTTTCCCGCATAATTGATAATTTCAAAACCAACAGCTTCTTTTCGGGCTTGTTCCGTGTAGCGGTTATCTGTCAGTAGATAGAAATTTTCTTTCGTTAAAAACAGATAGCTGTCTGATCCGGTAAATCCGCTGAGATACCTGCAGTTTTCATCTTTTAAAATAAAAACGGCATCTAATGAATTATCTTTTAAAAATCTTAGAATTTCTTGTTTTTTATCCATTTAATCACTACTTTTCCGTTTCTTTATCATATCGTAAAATACACCTTTTGTCTATTTTATTGAATATTCTTTATCAATTTTATCAATCATCATGCTTTATATTATTCAAATGTTCCGTCGAGTTATGAAAGGTCAAAATGGTGCGATCCCCTATATAATGAGTCATACAGGTGATACTCGCATTATGTACGCTGAAATTCCATGATTTTTCCAGCGGGATATCCAAGAAACCGCAGATAATCGACCGTATTGCGGCGCCATGACTGACAACGGCATATGTTTTATCATCACCGCGACTGATAATATCTTTCATGGCAGTCATTGTCCTTTTTTGCATATCTGAAAAGGTTTCACCGTTAGGGAGACGCAAATTATCGGGATGACGATACATTTTATCGATCATGCCGGGCCATTTATTTTCAATTTCTTCGAAGGTTAGTCCTTCCCAGTCCCCAAAATGAAGTTCCTGCAATAAGTCATTTTTTTCTAATTCTAAATTATGAGATTCTGCAATTCCTTCTGCTGTTTTTACGGCACGATCAAGAGGACTTGAGATGACACTGTCAAGGTGTATGTCTTTTAATCTTTCTTTTGTTAAAGCGGCCTGTTTATATCCCAGATCACTTAAAGAAACGTCTGTACTTCCCTGATATCGCCCTGATTTATTCCAAACTGTTTCCCCATGACGAATAAAATAAAATGTAATCATTTTTCAAAAACCTTTCTGAATGCTTTCACAAGTTTTTTATTTTCTTCATCTGTTTTTACGGCAATACGGAAATATTTTTCATCGAGTCCGGAATAATTTCCGCATTGACGAATTAATATATGCTCGGGAAATAATTTCTCTTGCAATTCCTCAGCATTTTTGAATTTTCCGATCAGCCTGAATAAGATAAAATTCACCTCGCCGCCACAATACTGTAT
>URAA01000054.1 GCA_900545785.1 uncultured Dialister sp.
AGCGAGAAATATTAGGGAATTACAACAACGCAGCACGTTCATATTGAATTAATTTTATTATACCTTAGCGAGAAATATTAGGGAATTACAACGCATCACCGCCCTCATGTCCTTATACCGCTATTATACCTTAGCGAGAAATATTAGGGAATTACAACGCCGTCGGCAGGCTGTAATTACTCAGTCCTATTATACCTTAGCGAGAAATATTAGGGAATTACAACTTATTTCGCTTCAACAATTGCATCTTCTGTATTATACCTTAGCGAGAAATATTAGGGAATTACAACTATAACCGTGATACCGCTGATTATTCGTATATTATACCTTAGCGAGAAATATTAGGGAATTACAACCTGTATGTTCATACAGATAGCGCCTTTTATATTATACCTTAGCGAGAAATATTAGGGAATTACAACTCGTATACTCGGAAGAGTTGTAGAACTCAGATTATACCTTAGCGAGAAATATTAGGGAATTACAACATCATCACTTCGCATAAACTGAACAGAGAAATTATACCTTAGCGAGAAATATTAGGGAATTACAACATGACAGCGGTTATTAGTGAAGTATTTGAAATTATACCTTAGCGAGAAATATTAGGGAATTACAACCATATCGTCCCAAGCTCTGCTATATTCTCCATTATACCTTAGCGAGAAATATTAGGGAATTACAACCCATTCCGTTAACTCCGCTGTCTCCGAGAAATTATACCTTAGCGAGAAATATTAGGGAATTACAACTGTTGTGCGTATGAAGCGACACCGTCGGATATTATACCTTAGCGAGAAATATTAGGGAATTACAACACTTATGTCTCGATCAAGTCTTGATCTTGCATTATACCTTAGCGAGAAATATTAGGGAATTACAACGCTAAAACCAATGCTGTAACTGACATAAATATTATACCTTAGCGAGAAATATTAGGGAATTACAACTGTGCGGCGCTTTTCCCGATTACTTTACCGATTATACCTTAGCGAGAAATATTAGGGAATTACAACATTTCCGGAAGTCCATCATTATTTTGAATTAATTATACCTTAGCGAGAATTATTAGGGAAATTCAATCTAAATACATTAGTAAATGACAAAGAGCATCAGCGCCACTTCCTCATGCAATACTGCACGAACAGGAAAGGGCTGACGCTCTTTTATTTTATACGCTGGCAAGAATTATCAGAAAGCGGGGGTCAGAGTGATTTGGAAATTGTCGTTGATGTATTTTCTGGTGGCTTCTGTCTGGAATACTTTTACAAATTTTTGGTATGCCGGATTGTCTTTATCTGCTCTGCGGGCGGCGATGATGTTGACGTAGGGGCTTGTGTTGTCTTCTTGGGCAATGGCGGTTTTCGGATCAAGTCCTGCAGATACCACATAGCCGCCGTTGATGATGGCGCCGTCACAGTCTTCCAATGCTCTCGGGAGCTGCGGTGCTTCCAGTTCGATGATGTTCAGATGTTTCGGGTTTTCTGCAATGTCACCGACGACGGCTTTGACGGGATTGGTTCCTTCTTTCAGTTTCAAAAGTCCGTTCTTTTCCAAAAGGAGAAGGGCGCGGCCGCCGTTGGAAGGATCGTTGGGAATGGCGATGGTGGCTCCGTCGGGCAAGTCTTGTATGTTTTTATAGTTTTTGGAAAAAAGACGAAGCGGTGCCAAGTAGGTATTTCCTATAGATACCAGATCGGTGCCGTTTTTTTCATTGAAAGCATCAAGGAAGGGACCGTGCTGGAAAGAGTTGAGATCCGTGTCACCTTGGGCGAGGGCCTGATTCGGTGTGACATAGTCGGAGAAGGGGACAACGATCACTTTGAGGCCTTCTTTTTCGGCTTCTTTAGCGACAAATTCCACGACTTGTTCGGAGTATCCCGGGGTGGTTCCTACTTTGATTTCCGTTTTCTCTGCAGCTGCGCCGCTTTTCTTTTCGGATGTTCCGCAGCCTGCTATGAATGCCGTGCAGGTCAGTGCTGCGAGTGAAATGAGAATGGTACGTTTGAAGTTCATAATAATCTCCTTTTCTGAATATACATATTTTTGAATGAAATCATCGGGGGTTTCGGGAAATAAAAAAACTCCGCCCCTTAAAGGGACGGAGATCCGTGTTACCACCCAATTTCGTTTATATGTCACCACATAAACCTTTACAGGTACGCCGGCTTTTGCCTTGATACCGCCGCTCTGTAACGGGAGCACCCGGGCTGCTTTATCATTCGGCATACCCGACTCGGAGGCCATGTTCGGCAAATTTCCCTGCGCTCCTTTTCACCCGCCGGAGCTCTCTTTGGCAGTTTCATCCGCTTACTCTTCTCTTCATTGTCTGTATGTGAGTTGAGACAACTATATCATTTGCAAATTATTGTTGTCAAGACCAATTTTTTATTTTTTAGAAAAATTTCGCCGGAGCGAATTATTTTTTGTCAGGGATTTAGAATATATATAAAAGAAATTGACAGCTTAGAATAAGCGGATAATGCTGATTTTTTGGAGGATAAAAATAGGATTTTTTTAACAAATAATATTATCGATAAAAAGAATGAGTCGAAAATATGAAAATAATTGATTTAGGCTGTGCTTATCTATATAATGGTATATGAATAAATATCTGAATTCGATCTGTCAGGGAAAAATAAAAAATTGGGAATGATATTTCCGGAAAGGACGGGAAGAGGATGACTTCGGGAAAAGAAGATTATTTGAAGGCGATTTACATCATCAGTGAGGATCATGATTTAGTTTCCAACAAGGAGCTTTCCGATATGCTTCAGGTATCGCCTCCTTCGGTCAGTGAAATGATCACCAAACTGCAAAAAGAGGGGTATGTAGACTATACTGTTTATAAAGGCAGCAAGATGACAAAAAAAGGACGGCGGGAAGCGGGGAAATTATTCCGTTTTCATGCACTGTGGGAAGTATTTCTTGTGGAGAAGCTCGGATTTTCATGGAGCGAAGCTCATGAACAGGCAGACGGGCTGGAACATCAGACGGGAGAAAAATTGGCGGAACGGCTGGATGAATATTTGGGAAGGCCGAAGCATTGCCCCCACGGAGATCCGATTCCTGCTGCCGACGGGACTCGGGAAGGCTTGACGAGCCGTCTTCTTTCCGAATTGGAAGAGGGAGAAAAGACGCATATCCGCAGGATTGTAGAAGATTACAGCTTGATGGATTATCTGCAGAACAAGGGAATCACCGCCGATATGGAAGTTACCGTGAAAGAAAAAGAACCTTATGAAGGTCCGGTGACGATTGAAACGGGAAAGGGAATCATTTCTCTCAGTTATAAAGCGGCGGAACAGGTTTTTGTAGATGATTGACAGATAAACAGAGAGTTTCTTCGGAAACTCTTTTTTTTATTTTATCTGGTTATATAAATATTTTTATTTCTGATAATTTATATAGGTCCAAAATTTATTTATAATGATAAGCAAATCAAAACAGGAGGAATGAATATGTATAAAGCGATGACGATTGCCGGTTCCGATGTCAGCGGCGGCGCAGGCATGGAAGCGGATTTAAAAACTTTTGAAGAATTATCTGTTTACGGAATGGTGGCTCTCACTTGCATTGTGGCGGAAAATCCTGATGCAGACTGGGCGCATGATATTTATCCTATAGAGACGCCGGTCATTGAAAAGCAGATCCGCACGATTTTTGGCGGAATCGGTGCGGATGCGATGAAGACAGGGATGCTCGGAAGCCGTGAACTGGTGCAGCTTGTGGCAGATACGATTGATACTTATAAGCTGTCAAAGACCGTCATTGATCCGGTCATGGTCTGCAAAGGAATCGATACCATCATGGTTCCCGAAGCGGCAGAGGCGACAAGGGAATTACTCGTGAGCCGTGCTTTTCTGATGACTCCGAATCTGTTGGAAGCAGCTTATCTGGCAGATATGAAATCTCTTCAGACCGTGGAGGATATGAAAGAGGCGGCTGCCCGTATTTGCGACAAAGGCTGCCGTCATGTGGTGATCAAAGCAGGAGATCGTCTTCCCGGGGAAGAAGCGGTGGAAATTTTCTATGACGGAAAAACTTTTACGGAAAAACATCATCCGAAATTGAAAGGCGTGTATAATCATGGAGCAGGATGTACTTTTTCCGCCGCCATCACGGCAGGACTGGCAAAAGGACTTTCTGTAGAACGGTCGCTGGAAGAAGCGGAAACATTTACCGCAAAGGCGATCGAAAAATCTTTCGCTCTCAATAAATGGGCAGGCGCACTCATGCATTCCGCGTGGAGAACAAAATAAAACAGGTTTGAAAAGAAATCCGTTTCCTCATGGAGGGACGGATTTTTTTGTAATTTTTTGTTTTTTGTTTGACGATATATTGCAAAATTTGGTATCATTTGATATCAATAAAATTCGATTTTCTTATTTGTATCACAGATATAGGAGAATATGATGTTGCATGTCATAAAATATACCGCCCTTGTTATTGCGGCAATCTGCGCTTTTGCGGCATGGTTTATCGGGCAGGATCAGATGGATCCCTTGATGACGAAGGAAAGGAAAGAAAGAATTCTTGCCTCCCCTCATTATGTGAACGGTGAATTTGTTCCCGAAACGCCTCATGAAGCGGTAAAGCCTGACATGGGATTTTGGAAAACTTTTTTATTTCCCACGCCGGGAGAAACGATTCCTGCCGATAAAATGATCACGAAGAAAACAGATTTGAAAACTTTGGATCCGAATCAAGATCTGGTGGTCTGGATGGGACATTCCTCCTTTTATATGCAGCTCGGAGGAAAGAAAATATTGATCGATCCCATTTCCGACACCTATGCTTCTCCCGTATGGTTTATCAATAAAGCTTTTGAAGGAAGCAATATATACAAGGCGGAAGATATCCCCGATGATATCGATGTCATGGTGCTTTCTCACGATCACTGGGATCATTTGGATTATGCCATGGTGAAAGAACTGGAACCGAAAGTAAAACATGTGGTGACCGGTCTCGGAAACGGCGGCTACTATGAAAAATGGGGCTATCCTTTGGAAAAAATCCATGAAGAAGACTGGAACAGCGAAGTAAAATTAGACGGTATTTCCGTTTGGATACTGCCGACCCGTCATTTCAGCGGACGACTTTTCAGCAGAAATCAGACACTTCCTGCAGGATTTGCTTTTATAGCAGGAGATAAAAAAGTATTTTATTCCGGCGACGGCGGATATGACGGGCGCTTTGCGAAAATAGGAGACCGGTTCGGCAGTTTTGATCTGGCTCTTATGGAAAACGGACAATATAATGAAGCATGGCATTCCGTGCATATGATGCCAGAAGAAAGTGCAAAGGCGGCGGAAGAACTTCATGCAAAGACGGTACTTACCGGTCATAACGGAAAATATCCGCTTGCCATGCATAAATGGGATGAGCCGTACCGCCGTTTTGAAAAGGCTTCGGAAGATAAATCTTATACCCTCTTTACTCCCATGATCGGAGAAGTCGTCCTCATAGGAGAGGGAAATCAGAAATTTGATCGCTGGTGGGAACAGATGAAATAATTTCTTGACAAAGATGAGCCGCGGGTGATATAGTATGCTTTACATAAAGGCAGTGAAGAGAAGAGTAAGCGGACGGAAGTGCCAAAGAGAGCTCCGGCAGGTGAAAAGGAGCGCACGGAAATTTGCCGAACATGGACTCCGAGCCGGATTTGCCGAATCGTAAAGCAAACCGGGAGCTCCCGTTACAGAGCAAGAGTATCAAAGCAACGCCTTCGTACTTATCAAGGTTTATATGGCGACATATAAATGAATTTGGGTGGTAACACGATCTTTCGTCCCTTACGGGCGGAAGATCTTTTTTATTTCTTTCCGGCGATCGGACCGGCAAAATATGAGGAGGAAAAGATATGAAGAAATTTTGGTTATGGCTGACTTTTGCGGCAGTGCTTTCCTTTGCGGGGCTGTCGGCAGGCTGCGGCGGACAGAAGGATCCGCCGAAAGAGGGGAAACAGGCGGTGCTTCGGGTGGGAATGGATGCGGCGTACCCGCCTTTCGGATTTCAGGATATGAATTCAAAAGAGTATATCGGGTTTGATGTGGATATCATCAAAGCGATTGCAAAAGAAGAACATTTGGAAACGGAGATAAAAAATCTGAATTTTGACGGATTGATTCCTTCTTTGAAATCAGGGGATCTGGATGTGGCAATCAATGATATAACCATTACGGAAGACAGGAAAAAATCCGTCGATTTTTCAAAACGCTACTATATAGCCGGCCTCGGAGCAGTGGTAAGAAAGGAAAATGATTCCATTACAAAGAGGGATGATTTGAAAGGAAAAGTGCTGGGGGTCACCATCGGATCCACCGGCGAAGAAGCGGCAAGGAAAATAGAAGGGGCTACCCTGCGAGTCTACAATACGCTTTCCGATGCGTTTATCGACTTGAAAAACGGCGCGGTAGAAGCAGTGATCAACGATATTCCCACCAACGAGTATTATGTGGCAAAAACGGGAGATCAATCGGTGAAAACGGCGCCGATCGCTTTGACTGACGAAGATTTGGGGATTGCCGTGAAAAAGGGAAATACCGAATTGCTTCAAAAAATCGACAGCGGTCTTGCTAAAATAAAGAAAAACGGAAAATTTACCGAGATTTATCTCAAATGGTTCGGAAAAGAACCGCCGGCAGAACTGCTAAAAGAATGAGGAGGATTATGATGAGCGTGATTTCAGACATTTTGGAAAAATACCCCTTTATTATCCTTGACGGTGCTTTTGCAACGGAACTGGAGAGACAGGGCTTTCAGATAAATGATGAATTATGGAGTGCAATTGCTCTTTATGAAAAACCGGAACTGATCAAAGCGGTCCATCGTTCTTATCTGGAAGCGGGGGCGGATATCATCGAAAGTGCGGGATATCAGGCAACCGTCCCGGGATTTATGAAAAAAGGATTTACCGAGAAAGAAGCGGTGAATTTATTGAAACGCTCCGTCACCTTGGTCAAAGAAACGATAGCTGAATTTTTGTCATCTTCCCCGCAGGAAGGAAGACCGGTTCCTCTTGCGGCTGCATCTGTAGGGCCTTACGGCGCTTATCTGGCAGACGGATCGGAATATCGGGGACATTATGGAAAGACTGTGGAAGAATTGGCGGAATTCCATAGAGAAAGGATGCATATCCTCGCAGAGGCAGGGCCGGATATCTTTGCCTGTGAAACCATTCCATCCTTAGAAGAAGCAAAGGCCGTTGCAGAAGTGCTTCATGAACTGCCCGGAACCGCGGCATGGATTTCCTTTTCCTGCAAAGACGGGAAATATACCTGCGGCGGCGACCTGATTTCCGACTGTGCCGCTTTTCTGGATAAGGAAAATCAGGTGGAAGCGGTGGGAATCAACTGCACGGCGCCGGAATATGCGGTGTCTCTTATTTCTGAAATAAAAAAAGAAACGGACAAACCTGTCATTGTATATCCCAACAGCGGTGAAACTTGGGACGGGATTCACAAACATTGGGAAGGCTCTGCGGCAAGTTACGGAGAGTACGGTGAAGAGTGGCAAAAGGCAGGGGCGCAGCTGATCGGAGGCTGCTGCCGTACGACTCCGAAAGATATCGGAAAGTTGGCGGAACTGAGAAAAAATCTCTTGCAAAAGAAAGAAGTAGAGAAATAATTTTTCTCTGAAATAAAAAACGCTCTCCGAAGAGAGCGCAGGCGGTGAGTCAGATATCGACCTGATAGGTCAGAACCGCATCGGTGGCGGAAATGGCATTTTCCCAAGCGGCAAAGGATTCTTCCATTTCCCGATTATAAAATTCATCATGAACAAATTTGGCATTGATCCGTACATTCAGTTTGGCGGCGCGGATGCAGGAAATTCCTTCTTCGGCAGCGATGACTGCATCGGTGATGACATTTTTGTTGCAGTGAAGGACAAGCTCCGTCATGGCAGGAAGCAGATCCGCCATGGTGCGCGCCATTTGAAGAGGTGCTTCTGCCGATTTTTTAAACGCTTCTTCCAAGGCTTCTTTTCGTTTTTCCGGATCATCCCCTTTCGGACTTTGGAGCAATTTCATCAGGGCAGAGAAGTTTTCCGCATCTTCATCCATAAGGTCGAGGAAAATAGAGCGGGCCATCATGAACACTTCTTTATATTGCGCCGCTTTTTCTTTAAAATCTTCCTCTGCTTTTCCGCTTTCCGTCAGGCGGGAAACCATTTCAGCCAAAGCGCAGGCCTGCGCGCCGATGAGTCCTGCCGCAGCACCGCCGCCGGGAGCGGGCGCCGTAGATCCGAGGGCGGCCAGATAATCATTGATTTCCATCTCTTGGAATTTTTTGTTCATAAAGTCCTCCTATACAAATACCGGTGTGAAAAAACCGGAAAATATTTTCTGATCAAAAAAAGGTTTAACTTATCATTCTTATTATAAAGGGCAAAAAAAAGATTGTCACGCCGGGGAATAAAAGGGCGGAAATGACGGCCCTGTCAATGAAACAGTTGACTCACATCAAGAGTCATGATATAATACATGTCGTTATGTGGCTTATTCCACATAATGCCTGATGTGGTGAGTATGGTGAAGCGGTTAACACGGCGGATTGTGGCTCCGTTATGCGTGGGTTCGATCCCCACTACTCACCCCATTTTTTTTATAAAAATAAGTAAAAATTTTATACAATATATGGGGGTATAGCCAAGCGGTAAGGCAACGGACTTTGACTCCGTTATCGGTGGTCCGACTCCACCTACCCCTGCCAGAATCAGACACGGTTTTTTATAAGCCGTGTTTTTATTTTGCCTGAGAGAGAAAATTTCATTTCCGAGTCGGTTTTAGAGGGAAGAATTTTTTTATCTCCTGCAAATAAAAATCACTTGCCTGATTTCTATAAAAGAAACATTTTATAATGCCTTATGCAAATAATTTGAAGACCCGTATCACAGAAAGGAAAAAGCAGTTCATAATGCTATAAAATACAATGAATTATGTATATCTGTTACCGTGAATCAAGGGGGTATCCGGCTACTCCCACAGTTGACTTTTTAAAAATAACGGTATACTATAATTACTGATATAAAGAATAAAGTATACATTTATGAGTTCTTTTATTATAATTTCTACTATGACTAAGGAGGTCATGATGGACGCAAGAGAAAGTGCTTATGTACTGTGGTTTGATCAGCTCCGCAGAGCGGATGTGGGACTGGTGGGAGGAAAATCTTCTTCTTTGGGAGAACTCACCTCTTCCGTGGACGTTCCCGTTCCTTACGGTTATGCAACGACTGCCGGTGCATATCGTTATTTCATGGAAGCTACGGGA
>URAA01000055.1 GCA_900545785.1 uncultured Dialister sp.
CGGCCCGGTGGTGTAGTGGTCTAACATGCCGCCCTGTCACGGCGGAGATCGTCAGTTCAAATCTGATCCGGGTCGCCACTTTTTTGCCTCGGTAGCTCAGTTGGTAGAGCAAAGGACTGAAAATCCTTGTGTCCACGGTTCGATTCCGTGCTGAGGCACCATATCTTGCGGCTGTGGCGGAATGGCAGACGCGCTACTTTGAGGGGGTAGTGATCGTACGATCGTGTGAGTTCAAGTCTCACCAGCCGCACCATTCCTTTTCCATCAAGTTCGGTTTAATTTCATATGCGGTTGTGGCGGAACTGGCAGACGCGCTATCTTCAGGCGGTAGTGGAGCAATCCGTGAGAGTTCAAATCTCTCCAACCGCACCAACCACAAAGATCTCATCGTCAGATGAGATTTTTATATTTGTTCCATAACCGTGATATAATGACAGATATTGAATTTAAATGTTTGGAGCGGTACATGAACAGAAACATGCTTCGATGGTCACCGGCACGTATTATTGCGACTGCCTTTTCCATCGTCAGTTTTACGGGATCGATTCTTTTATATTTACCCATATCTCATATGCCGGGTGTTCAAATCACTTATTTGGATGCTCTTTATACAGCTGTAAGCGCTATGTGTGTGACCGGCCTTTCCATCGTGGATACGGCGGAAGCTTTTAACTCTTTCGGACAAATCATTCTGGCAGTCTTGATTCAGATCGGAGGTCTCGGGGTATCTACGATCGGTGCCGGAGTACTTCTGGTACTGGGCAAGAAAGTGGGTATGAAAGAGCGCAGCCTGATTCATGACACAATGAATCTGGACTCTTATGCGGGAGTGGTCCGTTTTCTGAAAACTTTATTTGCTACAACTGTCATCATCGAACTCATCGGTGCGGCCCTGAGCTACAGTGTATTCAGAAGAGACTATGAACCCTTAGAAGCTTTCGGGCTCAGCCTGTTTCATGCCATATCTTCTTTTAATAATGCGGGACTTACTATACTGTCGGCAGACAGGAGCATGGCAACTTATGCGGATGATCCGTTTATGCTGCTGGTAACATTGGCGCTTATTTTTATAGGCGGTTTAGGTTTTATTGTTATTCGTGAATGCTGGATAAAAAAATTCAAATGGAATAAATTAACTATGCATTCCCGTGTTTCTTTATTTATGTCCGCTCTCCTTTTGGTCGGAGGGGCCGTCCTTTTAAAGATGACGAATGATGTTTCATGGGTGGTTGCTTTTTTCAGCAGCCAGTCTGCCCGTTCGGCAGGTTTTGAAGTATTTCCTTTTGAATCGTGGTCACCGGCAGGTCTTTTAATAATGCTTGTGCTTATGTTTATCGGTACATCGACGGGCTCCACCGGAGGCGGGGTAAGAACGAGCACCATCTTTGCTCTTGCTTTGGGAATCCGCCGCGTATCTATGAATAAAAGAGCGGAAGCATTCAATTATTCTCTGCCGCCTTATATATTCAGAAAAGCTTCCGTAGTGGTATTTTTTGCGATTACAGACATTATTGTCAGTACTTTTATTCTTTTATTGATTTCGCCGGGACTGACATTGGCGGAAGCTTTTACGGAAATGTTCAGTGCATTCACTACCGTCGGACTGTCTCTAGGGACAACTTCCTCTCTCAATGAATGGGGAAAACTGCTTTCGATTCTGGTCATGCTCACAGGAAGAATCGGTCCTATAACGGTTGCGACGGCATGGCATTATCATGAAGAAACAAGAGCAAGATATCCGAATGGAAATATAACAGTCGGATGATAGGGGGCATTATGTTTAATTTCAATACAAAAAAATCTTCAAATTTATCTTACGGTGTTATCGGTTTAGGAAAATTCGGCTATATTTTGGCAGTTCAATTGGCGGAGTACGGCTATGACTTATTGGTGATTGATACTGATGAAAATGCCGTCGAAGATCTTCGTGCTGTGACGGAAAATGCCATTGTCGTAGATACTTATGACAAAAAAACGCTTAAAGACACGGGAGTAAAAAACTGTGATGTGGTTATCGTCTGTCTGGAAGAAGAATTGGAAAAATCACTTCTGGTGACTTTAAATATGATAAATGCAGGAGTGAAAAAGGTGATTTCCATTGCTAATACTGCAGAGCATGGAGAGATTCTGTCTAAATTGGGGGCGGAAGTCGTTTATCCGAAAAGAGATATGGCCATTCGCCTCGCGAGCCGGCTGAGAGCAAATATGGTTCTTGATTTTGTACAGCTGAACGAGCAGATAAATATTTATAAAGCCATTCTTCCGGAAGCACTTGTAGGAAAAACAGTCATCAGCAGCGGACTCAGAACGAAATTTGAATTAAATATCATTGCCATCCAAAATGATGAAGGCGTTAAAGATATGATCAGCCCTGATTATATTTTCAGAGAAGGCGATATACTTTTCTTGGCAGGCAGCAAAGAAGGTTTCAAAGCACTGACGGAATGGGTCGGTCAAAATGAAGAATAAAATATGATAATGTACCGGATCACATTGTGATTCGGTTTTTTTACATCAAAATGACCGTAATTGAATATGTTATAATAAAATTTAAATTGAGTTCAGTTTTCGGGAGGAAATAATGGAGAAGAAATTAGTTATTATTGACGGAAGTTCTCTATTATACAGAGCTTTTTACGCATTACCCTTGCTTTCTTATAACGGAATCCCCACCAATGCGGTTATGGGCTTTTTAAATATGCTCTATGATATTTATAGGAGTCTGGATCCCGAATATATGGCGGTATCTTTTGATAAAAGCAAAGATACGTTCCGCACCGAATTGTATAAGGAATATAAATCTACAAGAAAACCGGCTCCGCCGGAATTGTCTCCTCAATTTGATTTAGTCCGCGAAGCTCTCCGTACTTTGGGGGCCGCTGTCTATGAAGTAGAAGGTTATGAAGGGGACGACATCTTAGGTACTCTGGCGGCACATTATGAAAAAGAAATGCCTGTTGTTATAGTGACCGGCGACAGAGATGCTCTTCAGTTGTCCGGAAAAAATACGACAGTATATATCACTCAAAAAGGGGTATCACAAATGGCTGCCATGACACCGGAAGCTGTTTTTGAGAAATATCACATCACCCCGTCACAGGTCATTGATATGAAAGCATTGATGGGAGATGCATCGGATAATATTCCCGGGGTTCCCGGCGTTGGAGAAAAAACGGCACTTAAGCTTTTGAATGAATACGGGACACTGGATAATTTATATGCTCATGTGGAAGAGATAAAAGGGGCGGTCGGCAAGAAACTGGCGGCAAGCAAAGATTTGGCATATTTGTCTTATCATTTAGCAACTATAAAGAAAGATGTACCTTTTGAACATTCACTGGAAGAAATGAAACAACCTGTACATTTTTCGGAAATGGAAGAATTTTTTAACCGTTTAGGCTTGATGCGTATTGCAGATAAATACAGCTCTTTGCCGAGATTTCAAGAACTGGCTTCGGCAAAAAAGGAAGAAGTTCGGGCCAATTCGCCGAAAGTGGAACACTTTTCAAAAGAAATTCAATTCAAAGATAAAGAAGCGGCTCTTGTCTTGGACTATGAAGGCAAATCACCGTTTTACAAGATCAAATCGGCCATTATTGCTTGTGAAGGACATGCTTATCTGATTTTGCCCAACCAATTTGAAGAATGCGGAGCCAAGCTGAAAGAAGCAAAAGAAATCATCGTAGAAAACAGTAAAATTGTATATGAATCAGATTTTCCTTCGGAGGGTCTGCCATTTTACGATATGACACTGGCATCCTATCTGTTAAATCCCGTCAGAACGACATATCCCTTATCTTATATGGCGGAGCTGTTTCATGTACCGCCCATATTTCCGGACAACTTGGAATTTGCAGAAAAGGGCGCCTGCGTCGGGGAATTTCTCATAAATTTGTACCAAAAATCTTTGGAAGAATTGGAAAAATACGATGTGAACGAAGTATTCCGAACCATTGAAACGCCTTTGGTTCCTGTTCTGGCCGAAATGGAAAAAGCCGGAATTGCCACCGATCAGAAGCAGTGGGAAATAGTCAGACGTGATATGAAAGAACGGGAAGACGTGCTTCTTCGGGAAATATATGAAGAATCGGGAGAGGAATTTAATGTAAATTCGCCGAAACAATTGGGATACATTCTGTTTGAAAAAATGGGAATGCCTGCAGGTAAAAAAAATAAAAGCGGCTACTCTACGGCAGCCGATGTATTGGAAGGACTGGCGGAAAATTATCCTTTCGTAAAACATATATTGGAATATCGGACGCTTTCTAAACTGATTTCGACCTATTTAGACGCATTGCCGCTTTTGATTAATGAAAAGACAGGGAGAATTCATACATCCTTTAATCAAACAGTCACGGCAACAGGAAGACTTTCCAGCTCGGATCCCAATTTGCAGAATATCCCCGTACGAACCGGCGAAGGCAAAAAAATTCGTTCTCTTTTCGTACCGGGAGCGGGATATGATTGTTTTGTTTCATCCGATTATTCTCAAGTGGAGCTTCGTATTTTGGCACATATGTCAAATGATGAAAGTTTGATCCGTGCATTTATCAATAAGGAAGATATTCATAGAAGAACGGCTGCGGAAGTATTGGGAATTCCTTTTGAAGAGGTAACGGATGAACAAAGATCTCATGCAAAAGCTGTCAATTTCGGGATCATTTACGGAATAAGCGATTTCGGTTTGGCAAGACAGCTCGGGATTGACAGAAAAGTCGCCGCAGATTATATCAAAAAATATTTTGAAAGATATCCTTCCATTCATCAATTTATGGACAATATGGTGAAGAAAGCAAAAAAAACGGGATGTGCAAGAACACTGTTCGGACGGTACAGAAATTTACCGGATATAAAAAGTTCCAACTTCAACCGCCGTTCTTTTGCGGAAAGGACAGCAATGAATACACCCATACAGGGAACAGCGGCGGACATTATGAAACTTGCAATGATTGAAGTGGACCGCCGTATGAAAGAGGGACATTTCAAAAGCCGTGTATTACTTCAAGTCCATGACGAATTGGTTGTGGAAACGGTCAATGAAGAAAAAGAGAGTGTGAAAACGCTGTTGAAAGAATCTATGGAATCGATAGTCACCCTGAAAGTTCCTTTGGTTGCCGATGTTCATGAAGGACAAAACTGGGCAGAGGCTAAGTAGGCGGCAATATGTATAGAATCGGATTGACCGGCGGAGTAGGAAGCGGAAAGAGCACGGTATCTTCGTACATGAAAGAACTAGGCATACCCGTTATAGACGGAGATAAACTTGCCCAAGAAGCGGTCCGCCCCAGAACGGATGTCATGAAACAAATAAAAGCGGCCTTCGGAAATGAAATCTTTTGCGAAGATGGCACCTTAAACAGGATTAAAATGGCGGAAATCGTCTTTAATGAAGAATCAAAACGACAGATTCTCAATGGAATTATCCATCCTTATGTCTGGGAAAAAACTCAGGAACAATTAATTCATTATCAAGAGTCGGGGAATACCGTTGTCGTTCTTGATATGCCGTTGTTACTTGAAATAAGCTGGCAGCTCCGAGTGGAAGAGATATGGGTGGTAAGAGTTTCTACAGAAGTGCAAATAAAAAGAGTCATGGAAAGAAACGGGATGACCCGTGAGCAGGTATTGGAGAGAATCAGAAATCAGATGCCTACGGAAAGCAAATTAAATTATGCGGATGTAATTATTGATAACAGCTATACCGTCGAAAATACAAGAAAGCAAGTGAGAATCGCGCTGCAGCATATACCGGGATTCATGCTTCCCGAAGGAAAGGACGGGTAAAACGGTGAATAATTTATCTGGAAGAGCCGAAGTTCCTCATTCGGAGAACTCATGGGGGAAAAAAATATTTACTGCTTTACTGGCTCTTTTGAGTCTGCTTTGTTTCTATATTCTTTCCGATATTCCCGTGTGGAAACCGAGTCCGGCGATACAGGAGATCATTAATGAAAGTGCGGCTCGTGAAGACCTGTCCCCTTATTTGATCGAAGCGGTGATGTATACAGAAAGCAAGTTTGATGAAAAAGCCGTTTCTAAAATGGGAGCTGTCGGCGTGATGCAGCTTATGCCGGAAACAGCGGCATGGATTTCGGAAGAAAGCGGCCTTCCTGCCGATCATTTGGCCGATCCCGCGGAAAATATTCCTTTGGGGTCATGGTATCTTAATTTTTTGCTGAAGAAATATCATAATAATGAAGTTTTAGCCTTGGCCGCCTATAATGCGGGAAGAGGAAATGTTGATGAATGGATAGAAGAACTGGGATGGGAAGAGGGATTCTCGAATATTAATGCTATTCCCTTTCCGGAAACAAGAGAGTTTATAAAATCAGTCGTTACTGTGAGAGATAAACTTCAAGAAGGGGGCAAATAATGGAAGAGGAGAAAATTTTAGAAAAAAGAAAAGAGCGGAGAAAAGAATTTCTTGACTGGGATATAGAAAAAGACCTTCCTCTTCATGTGGGCCCGTATGATCTCGAAAGAACCGATGAGCAAGAAGGTCGTATTTATCAGGCATTCCGATGGATAGATCGCAGTTCGGGCTGGCAGATCAAAGCTGTTTTTGATGAAGAAACAGCAGACTATATGATCAAAATAGATTTAAAATTTATTACTTTTACACTGATAGAAGTTATATCCGACGATTTTGAATCTTTCAAGGTCAATGTTAAAAATTTGGTTCCTGCAGCAATAGAAAAAGAATTGATACAAAGATATAAAATTTCCGTTCTGATAAAAGATAAGGGATTTATGAATTGGGAATATGAAAAGCTGCTTCCGCTTCAGGCAGGAAAATATCGTCGCGTAATCGAGCCGAAGGAACCGGTTTCGGGACTGAACGGATCCTATATCATTGCGGCTTATGAATGCAGCGAAAGAGAAACGGCAATGATCTTCTTTTACAATGTGTACAGAGAAGAGTATTACGGAGAAATGCAAGTCAGAGGGATTCCCATCATGATTCATCAATATGACGGAAAGACTATAGAGGAATTTTCCAAAGCGATTGAAGGGAATCTTGAAAAGGATTTGGACTATTTGTATGGATATACTGCAGCTTCCGAATAAAAGATTTCTATTTTATAAGAAGGTAAGTGTTTGCAGTCGTTATATCAATTATGCTATAATAACTGCGGTAAGTTTTTTATTACTATGTTATAGTTTCCCGAGGAGTGAGCTGCGGCTCACTTTTTCTTATAGTAGGAGGAAAAATGGGCAGAAAGGAAATTGAATCGGCAGTAGAAAAATTGCTTGAGCCTGCGTTGGAAGAAAGTCATATCGAATTGGTAGATGTAGAATATATACGGGAAAGAAATTGGATTTTACGTGTTTTTATAGATAAAGAAGGCGGCGTAGATTTGAATGACTGCCAGGAAATAAGTGAAAAAGCAGGCGCTATTTTAGATAAAGCAGATATTATTTCCGATAATTATATGCTGGAAGTTTCTTCCCCGGGAGTGGACAGGGTCATAAAGAAGGATAAAGATTTTATCCGTTATACCGGTGAAGAAGTGGATGTAAAATTATTTGCCCCTGCAGAAGAGGCAGGAGGAACCAAGTTATTTACGGCAACTTTAGAGGGCCTCGGTGAATCCGGAACAGTTAAATTACGTCTCGCCGACGGAACTTCTATCGAATTGGATAAGAATAAAATATCGCAAATAAGGATACATTTTTCATTTTAATGGGGAGGAATAAAAAATCGTGAACAGCAATTTACTGGAAGCAGTGAAGATCCTGGTAAAGACTAAAAAGGTAGAAGAAAATACAGTTTTTGATGCCTTGGAGATGGTACTTCTGACTGCCTATAAAAAGGAATCCGGGAGCAGCGCCAAAACATCCATTACACTGGATCGCACCACAGGAGATTATTTTATTTATGAAGAAAAGAATGTAGTCGAAAAGGTAGATCCGGAATCGGAAAATGCCATTAATGAGATATCTGTAGAAGATGCGAAAAAAATCAGCAAAGACTATGAAGCCGGAGATATGCTCCGCATTGAAGTAACACCGAAAGATTTCGGCCGTGTGGCAGCGCAGGCGGCAAAACAGGTTCTGATTCAGAGGCTCAGAGAGGCGGAACGTGGTTCCATTTATGATGAATTCTCCGGCAGAGAAGGGGATATCATTACCGGCACCGTGAAATGGAGCGAATCGAGGACTGTATTTGTTGATTTGGGAAGAATAGAGGGAATTCTGCCCTTTGCAGAACAAATTGAGGGAGAAACATTTCAGCCGAACGATAAAATAAAATGTTATGTACAGGAAGTAAGAAAGACCACCAAGGGGCCTGAAATTATTCTGTCCAGAACGCATCCGGGCCTTTTGAAGCGTTTGTTTGAAATGGCTGTACCGGAAATCTACAGCGGGACCGTCGAAATTAAATCGGTGGTAAGAGAAGCCGGTTCTCGCTCGAAAATTGCGGTATATGCAATGGATCCCAATGTAGATGCCGTCGGAGCCTGTGTCGGCCCTAAAGGACAAAGAGTGCAAAATATCGTAAATGAACTGCATGACGAAAAGATAGATATTGTACGTTGGGACGAAGATCCTGCCATTTATATTGCCAATGCTCTTTCGCCGTCAAAAGTGGTTTCCGTTTCGGTATGGGATGAAGAAAAATCCTCTTATGTCATCGTTCCCGACTATCAATTATCGCTGGCCATCGGAAAGGCCGGACAGAATGCAAGGCTGGCTGCCAAGCTGACCAACTGGAAAATAGATATAAAGAGTGAATCACAGGCTGCGGAAGAAGGCTTCGGTGATGACAGCGAACCGGAAGATGATATATTGGAAGATATAAGTTCGTCGGAGACCGGGGAGGTGGAGCAAAAGTGAAAGTAAAAAAAATTCCGCTCCGCATGTGTGTCGGTTGCAAGGAATTAAAAAATAAAAAAGATTTATTGCGAATTGTTGCACTTCCTACCGGATTTATCGAATTGGATCGGACCGGAAAGAAATCCGGCAGGGGTGTGTATGTATGTAATGATATCGATTGTTTTCAAAAGGCATTTGAATCGCATGGATTAGAACGGTCATTAAAGCGTCCCGTCTCTCGGGAAGTGTATGATGCGATTAAGGAAGAAATCGAAAATGGATGATCCTGTCTATAAAAGATCGGA
>URAA01000056.1 GCA_900545785.1 uncultured Dialister sp.
AAAGCATCATATTTTCGGGGGGGGTAAATCTATTGTCAGGGAAACCGAATTTACGGGATATGGAGTCATTGTCCTTTTGATTGTTTGTATTTATTTTTTATATCATTACGGGAAAAGATGTTTTCCCATCAAAGATTATATAACAGCAAAAGAATATCTGAAATCTGAAATGAAAATAATGAAAGATCATTCTGAGGCTGTAAAAAAGATTATTCTTGATAAATCTCCGAACACGGAAGGTAATGAAACCATTATTTTGGTGATTGGAGAAAGTGCGTGCAGGACTCATATGAAAGCTTTTAACGACAAGTATCCCGAAGAAACGACACCATGGTTATCGAAAAATAAGGAGGAAGACGGATTTTATTTATTTAAAAATGCCTATTCCAATTTTCCCCAGACATCGTTAGCTTTGTCTATGTACCTGACTAATAAAAATCAATATATGAGTACAGAGAATGACCCTGTAGTAACTATCATTGATATTGCCCGTAAAGGCGGATATAAAACATATTGGTTAAGTAATCAGGCAAAAATGGGAGAGTTTTCTTTTTTCGGTACCTTTGTAGCATCTACTGCTGATCAAACAGAATGGACGAAAATACCGACTGATGATGACGGGCAATTATTGGATCTATTAAAAAAAATACCGAAAGAAGGAAAAAAGTTTATTGCACTAAATATAATGGGAAGTCATAGGATGTATAAAAACAGAGTACCAAAAGAATTCATTAAGAAGACTGGAAAAAAGAATCATAGCAAAACAGAATGGTATGATACCACTATTTTATATTCCGACTATATCCTGCAATCTATTTATGAATACAGCAAGCAATATTTGAAATTGCGTGCCATGATATATTGTTCGGATCATGGAGAAAATATGCAATACGGACATACAACAGCCCATTTTACATTTGATATGGTGCAAGTGCCTATGTTTATTTACTTGTCTGAAGAATATAGAAAAATACATAAGGATAGGAAAAAGAACTTACAGGAGCATAGAAATGCCATATTTACCAATGATTTAATGTTTGATACTTTATGCGGAATTATGAATTTACCAAATAATTTTTATAATAAAAGATATGATTTGTCTGATGAAAAGTATGATTTACCTTTAGAAGTTGCTGTCACCAATCACGGTAAAACAAAAATTTCGGAAGATGAATTATTAAATATGCAGAAATATGAAAAATAAATATTTTACCTATATGGTGCGATGCAGCGACAATTCACTGTATACGGGATTCACCGCAGGGTCCGTGGAAAAACGGGTAGACACTCACAATGCGGGAAAGGGTGCCAAATACACGAAAGCAAGACGGCCGGTGAAACTGGTCTGGTTCAAAGAATGGGATAATGAACATGATGCCCGCTCGCTTGAATATCATTTGAAAAGAAAAACAAAAAAAGAGAAAGAAGCCATGGCGGCCTCTTTTGGAAAGGAAAGGGAATGAACGACTCCGTCAGAAGAACGAAATATTTGACAGAAGCGGCGGCAGCGGCGGCGATTGCTTCCATTCTTGTTTTATTGAAACTGCTGGCGCCCTTCCTTGTCTTTGTCACCATGATCGCCGCAGCCATACCGATTGCCGTCATTTGCGATTTTCACGGTATGAAATGGGGATTCGGTACATCTGTTGCGACGGTGGTGCTTGTGACCATGATCGGCGGTCCCGAGATAGGCTTGACGACAGCTTTTTATGCGGGAGCCTTGGGGATGGCTATGGGATACGGATTCAGGAATCATTTATCCTACGGGAAAACATTATGCCTGACAGCATTGGCTTATATCGTGGAAATGTCCTATAAAATTGTCTTTTCCATCTATGTACTTGGAATAGCCGATGCTCTTTCCGGAGCTATAGAAAGATTTACCACTTTTATTAACTGGATATGGAAACCGCTGGCGGAGGTGCTCGGATATGATCCGGACCCGGGAAAAGCGACACTCACCACATCGGGAACGATCATGGTAGGACTGGTTTTCATTTTAAACGCCTTCAGCTATGCATATTTAAATATAGAACTGGGATCGGATATACTGAAACGGCTGAAAAACGGTATGAGGAGATAGAGTAGAAACATAAAAGAAAGGGTGGAGAAGAATGATCTATAATCCCACGGTGTCTGTTATTATTCCTGTCTATAAGACAGAAAACTTTATATGCCGCTGCATAGACAGTGTGAGACGCCAAAGCTACAAAAATCTGGAAATCATTCTTATCGATGACGGTTCTCCCGATCGTTGCGGGGAAATTTGTGATGATTATGAAAAGAAAGATGAAAGAATCAGAGTCTTTCATCAGGAAAATCAAGGTCTCAGCGGAGCAAGAAATGCAGGAATAAAACATAGTACGGGCGAGTGGATATATTTTTTGGACTCCGATGATTATATTTCTTCCGCTGCGATAGAAAAAATGGTCGAAACGGCAGAAGCAGGAAAATATGATATCGTGGTTGCCGGATACAGCATCGTCAAAATCGGTAAAAAGATAGTAGATTGTTCTACGAATTGGCAGCGGACAGATGATTTGGCAGAAATTCGTAGAAAAATAATTCTTGATGAATTGCCCAATTTTGCATGTGGGAAATTATATAAAAAAGAATTGTGGAAAAATATTAGATTTCCATTGAATCAATTAGTTGAAGATATGCAAGTGAACGGAAAACTATTTTTTAAGGCAGGGAGTGCCTGTGTGATTCCTGATTCATTGTATTTTTACAGTCGTGAAAATGAAAACAGCCTGAGTCGAGGGAAAGATGTATTTAATTTTGTGAAGATGAAATATGGGCGTTTTCTGGGATGGAAAAAACATGCGGAAATAGCGGGACAATATATGCCTTCTTGCGAGAAACTTTGCCGTGAAAAAGCAATTATCCACGGGATAAAAGCATTGGTGGTCAATGCCGGTACGGATATATTGGAAAAATCGGCTGTCGATGATATCAAAAAATATATTTTGGAGAACAGGAAAATAAAGCTCCCGTTTGCGCCGACCGTACAGAGGAATATGATGATTCGCAATCATCAGCTTTTATTAAATGCATGGGGATGTGTAAAACGAAGCTTCTTTTTATGGAAGTGCCAGATCAGAAAAAATAAAAAAGATTGATTTTGAAGTGATGATAGAGAAGCGATGATAGAGAAGCGATGATAGAGAAGCGATATTTCAAGGAACTCACAGCAGATTCATTATTGATAAGATAAAGAGAAAATAAAAAAGACATCTGACACAATTTTCGTGTCAGATGTCTTTTTTATCCGAATATTAAATATTTTTACGGGTTCATAAATTGCACGCCTGCTTCTTCCATAAGCTGTCTGTAAGCAGGGTGGATCGGCTTATGGTAAAAATTGATTAAACTGATGCATTCAATATCTCGTCCGGTAAATTTTTTGGCAAGAATCAAAGTGGTGGATTGATAACTGATGACTGTCTGTATTTGCGGCTCTTTATAAAGAATGACTTCTACCGGTTCTTTGCTTTCGTTGACTATAACGTCGGGATAATGTTCTTTTACGTATTCCGCTTTGTAGGGCGGATCATTCGGGTGAGGCTTGTAAATCAGCTTTTCCCCGTCTTTTAGACGGCTTATGACGAGGGAAATATATCTTTTTTCATCGTCAAAGCTGAATTTATCCGGTTCCCGAATTGATTGGCTCAAATAAACTGTATAGCTGCCTTCGGGAAGCTCTTCCTTCAGGAGATGGTTTCTTTTCAGTATTTCCATGGATTCTTCTATCATTTCGGAAGTGATTTCATATACTTTCGGAGAATATCTTTTCATCAGTTCCGGCAGATACATGAAATCGGCAACTCCTGCGGGGCTGGCGCCTGTAGCGGATGTATTTAAATATAGAGAAGAGTGGATGCCTGCAATAAATTTAATGAAGTTCAGTTTTATTTTGTGGAAATATTCATGAGATTTGGAACGTATTCTGTCTTCATTGTAATAAGAAAAGATGCCGTCTTCAAAACGATAAAATTGAGTAAGTCCCAGTGTCGCCACAAGAAGCTGATGGGAGGGGGCAATATCATTCCCTAAGAATACTTTGTCAATGGGAATATTTTTTATAGATTCTTGTACAAGCCGTACTTGTTCACGTTTGGATAATTTCTTTTCTTTCCGTGTCATCCAATGAATGAGGGGAAAAACTTTTTGATAACCTCCATCGGAAGAGGACAAGAAAGTAAGTAAAGGATCTTCCGCCCAGTGAGCATAGCCGTGGGGGTGGATTAGAGCAAGGAAATTACTGTCTTCCTTATAGCATGTATTGGTAAGGATAAAGGAAGTCAGCAGATGAAACGGAGTACTGACTATAAAAAGATTATTTGCCATTTCCGGATTCCTTCATTAGTTCTAAAGCATTTTTCCAGATATTTTCTGTGCTGAAATCACCGCTCCGGGCGATAAGACGGTGGCGGTAGAGTGATTTCGGACCCCATTTGGAAAGATTTTTTTCATTATTCAGGTAAAAGACATCGACCACGGGAACGTCCAGTGCAAGAGCAAAGTGAGCGGTTCCCGTATCGGCACTGATGAGGACATCACAGCGCTTCAGGAGAGCCCCAAGTTCAGGTATCGTGGTTCTTCCAATCAAATTCAAAAGCAGCTTTTGTGTTTTTTCGGGAAGTGCATCGAAATAATCTTCCGCCGCCTTTCCTATGCCGATGATAGCGGGGATTTTCCCCGAATGTATGATTTTCTCTGCAAGTTTGCAGAACATATCGGGTCTTAAATCTTTATCTTTTTTCTTGGTAACCGGATTTAAGGCAATGACGGATTTAGAGACATCTTTTAACAGGTTGTGATCCACTTGGTGAAAAGCTTCCTTCGGAACATGGTATCTGACGGGCATACTTTCCATCGGTTGTCCCGTATATAATTCGGCAAGAAAAGCATGCTTGTCCTGTATATGAATCCATGGGCCGTAATTGATTTTTTTATTATCCAAGAGAATTCTGACAAATCCGTGCCGGTTATCGGCGTATATTTTTTTTGCCCCAAACAGTTTGGACAGAATAATTCCTCTTTCGTTTCCGTAAATCACAAAAGATGCATCAAAAGAGTACCGGTTTTTATGTTCTGAATAAAATTTATACCACCCGTAGATTCCTTTATGAATCCCCCATTTGTCGTACACCCAGACTTCATCGACACCGTCCATATAGCGTGCCAAATCTGCAAAAGGCTTGTTAGCTATAAAAATAAGCTTGGAATCAGGAATCATTCTTTTTAAATTTCTGCAGAGTCCGTCGGTAAGAATCGTATCTCCAAAGTAGGAAGTGTTATAGACCAAAAATGTTTTCATAAAATCCCCATTCTATTAATCGGCAAGAAAACCGATTGGGCAGTTTTTGTATTATAATATTATATTATATCATTGAATTGTAATATAAAAAACAAGGAGAGAATATGTTATTTCTTATCATACTTATTATAGCGGCAGCTTACATATATCATCACTTCCGTAAGCAGATCCCCATTCTCATGTATCACAGGATTGCTTCCGTGGAGGGAGACAGAAATTCACTTCCTGCGGATAAATTGGAAGAACAGCTTATGTATTTATCGTCTCACGGGTATCATAGCATTACGATGGATCAGCTGCAGGCTCATCTGTTAGAAAAGAAAGAATTACCGGAAAAACCGGTGGTGCTGACCTTTGATGACGGTTATAAAGATAACCTTACAACAGCGCTGCCCCTTTTGGAAAAATATCATCAGGTAGGAAATGTCTTTTCTATTACCGATTGGATAGGGAAAGAAAACAAGTGGGAGGATTTCGGAAAAGAATTGACGGTGACCATGGATGAAAGCGAATTGCTTCAATGGCAGGCAGCAGGACATTATATCGGATCTCATACATTGTCCCACCCTTTTCTTACCCGTCTTAACAGGGACGAAATGGCAAAAGAGTTGAAAGAAAGCAAGAAAAGTTTGGAAACACTTACGGGGAAAAAGGTAGAATGTATTTGCTATCCCTATGGAGACTTTAATGAAACAGTTGCCGAAGAGGCAAAGAGGGCCGGCTATAAATTGGGACTTGCTATTTTTTACCATGTTCCCCTTTGGCAGGAGAATTTGCTTGCCCTTCCGCGGATCCCGATTCCGTCGAAACAAAAAATGTGGGAATTTAAACTGAAAGTAAGTTCGCTCCACCTTATTTTTGTTGCGCTCCGTCAATTAGAAAAGGGAATCAAAAAATATATCAGAAAATAAAAAAAGAACGGTTCATTGAATCGTTCCTGAAAAGTCAGTTTTTGTCTGATTTTTTAGGGTCACATCATGAGCCGCTCTTTTTTTATTGCAAATATTGTTTGTAAATTTCTTCTAATTCATCAGCCATCTTTTTCTTGGTGAAGTTCTCTTGTACATGCCGGATGCTTTCCTTAGAAAATCGGGCGAGAAGATCTCTGTCCCGGTCGAGAAGTTTTATCTTTTCGTAAAGTTCTTTTTCATTGTCCTTTTCTACGAGAAATCCTGTTTTGCCGTCTTCGATGACTTCCGGCGTTCCGCCGACGGAAAAAGCAATGCCCGGTTTCCCCATTGCCATGCCTTCTGCAAGAACGAGACCGAATGTTTCAATTTTGGAGGGAAGGACGACGATGTCGGCAGCATTCAGCAAGTCATGGACGTCGGTTCTGTGGCCGAAACATAAAACTTTATCAGACAGACCGAGGGAGCGGATCTTTTCTTTTAATTCCGGGATACCATGTCCTTTTCCGATGATCATGACTTTCCAGTTTTCTCCGTATGTACTGAGTATTTGTAAAATATAGCGATGCCCTTTATGTTGTAAATTGTTTATACGGGAAACCATGGCAAGCACCAAAGTATCTTCGTCAAAACCATATTGCTTTCGCAAATCATTTCGCAAGACGGGATTGGGACGGAAGATATCCGTATCGACCCCGTTGTACCGGACAATCAGATGATGGGGAGAGAAGCCTCTTCTTATGGAATCGGTTTTGACAAATTGACTGACGCAGATGATCGTATCCAGTTCATCGATGATTTTTTCTTTTTCCGGTTCACCGAAAATACCGTGGGCGGTGTAGATGACGGGAATATTTATTTTCCGTTTTACTTTGGCGGCAATGATGCCTGCAGCGCCGGAATTGGCATGAAGGAGATCGATTTTATATTTTTTTATGATCCGGAGAAGAAGGCAGACGGATAATAAGGGAAGCTGCCGTATGGGAAGAAAAAAAGTTTTGATGCCTTTTTTCTTGAGTTTGTCTGCCAATTGACCGCCTCCGGAAGGAAGAAAAATTTCATAGCCTCGTTTGTGCAATTCTTCCGCTGCGGTAAATACATAGGTTTCTGCTCCGCCGATATTCATCCGAGGAACGAGAAATAAAATTTTTTTCATGAAAAGAACTCCTTCTTTATGTTTAAGATGATTATATCAAAAAAAGAGATGCTAAAAAAAGAAACCGATATATTGCAAAAAAAAATCCCCGACGAATGTTTCGGGGGATATTTTATCTTTCTGCAAAGCGGGCGAATATTTTTCCTGCCGCATCAACATCTGTCCAATGAAAACGGCGTACATTTTTCGCAAGAATTCCTATGAAGTTATAGCGGTCAAGGAGTTGTTTTGACAGTTTGATGATGTCCGTTCCCGCCGTATCGGTGTACCCTTTCTGAACGGCGTCGATAAAAAGATTTTCGTCTTTATAGTTTTCTCTGTAGATTCCGTGGAGAAGCATCAGATAATCCTGTACTTTCCGGTCCTCCGCATTGCGGAAGTAAAATCGGTTTTGCCAGTCTAAAAAGGTGATTTGCCCGTTTTTATAGGTGATGTCCCGAAGCGCGGGACGGCCGTGAACGATTCCGCTTGTATGAAGTTCGGCAAGTCCTTTTCCCGCAAGTTCTAAAATATGCAGTTTTTCTTCTTGAGAAATATGAGTACTTTCCACCCAGTCAGCCAGTATGGGACCGCCGTCTTCCGTTACGATATAGTCGGATGTGAGAACTTCCAAAGAGGGGACGAGGGAAGGCTGCACCTGTGCAGCAATGGAAAGTCGTGCCACTTCATAGTTAAATTCCTTTTCCGTCGAATATTTGACAAGCCGGCTTCTCCCGTTGCTTATCTTTCTTTTGATCCAATGGACGGAATGATTCCACGGAAAAGAAAGAATTCGCTTTTTCGGATTGTCCTTTATAACTGCTTCTGCAGCTTCTTTGATCTTTATGTTGTTCATGATATCCCCCTTCCTCTTCTGATTTATATTCATTTTATAGACTCGTAAACAAAAAGTAAAGTTTCAGTAAATAAAAATCCCCCATATGGGGGAAGGCAAATTTTGCCGATTGTCATATCATTTATCAAGTCCGGTAAAGGAGCAAAGGCAGTTTAAAAATTATTATTAGTTGCCGAACTCATCTTTTCCGTCAATTCTCGGATTTTCCGGTATCTTGCAATATTTGAGCTGCTCGCAGATACAGTTGTCTTTCAGTTTATAGAGTTCCGGAAGGAAGTCCATGATCTTTTCAAATGTATCGTCGTTGATGGAATATTTTGTCCAGAGTCCTTCCCTGTGAGCATTGACCACGCCGGCTTCGATGAGGATTTTCATATGATAGCTCAGGGTGGACTGGGACAGGGTAAAGTTGGAAAGAATATCGCAAGCGGACATCTCTCGGCAAGAAAGCATATCTATGACATGAAGACGGGTTTCATCGGATAATGCCTTAAAAATGGAAGAAAATTGTTTGTAACTCGGTTCAAAATTCATAAAATCCTCTTTTCTGTGTTACGCCGAAAGTGTACGTCTTGTTCTTTCAGCTTGATGACATATTCGAAATCGAATTATTCAAAATCGATTTATTTGAATATGTGATATTGTATCCAATAGTAAAGAGATTGTCAAATAAAAATCATTTATTTTGATTGCCAATTTTGCATAATAAAAGAATATTACGTCAAATAGGATATTAAGGAAAGGGAAATAAAAAACCGCCCTCATCAAGTCAGATTTTTTAGCCCGACCGGAGAGGACGATTCTATTTTATTGATTAAAGTTTGGAAATCATTTCTTTCGCCCATTCTGCAGCTTTTCGAAAATCTTCTTCATTCGGATGTTTTTCCGCTTC
>URAA01000057.1 GCA_900545785.1 uncultured Dialister sp.
CTTCGCTGTGTTTAACAATATCTGCGCCTGTTCTTTCCGCCCATATGGTAAGCTGCTCCGATGCGGCCGCTCTGAAAGTATCCGCTGCTGCAAGAAGCACTTTTTTCCCTTCTTTGTGAAAGAGAGAGGACAATTTTCCGATGGTCGTCGTTTTACCGACTCCGTTGACACCGACGATAAGATATACTTCGGGATGATGCATTTCCTTTTCTTCCGTTTCATCTTCCGCCAGCATATTCACTACCGTTTTTTCCATGAAAGGCATCACTTCATTTGTATTATGGATAATTCCTTCCGTGACGCCCCGACGGATTTGGCGCATGAGATAATCGGTCGTTTTTACTCCCAAATCACCGGACAAAAGAACCATTTCCAGATCCTCAAGAAATTCTTCATCAATTTTTGCATATCCGATAACAACCGTTTCTATATTTTTTATTAAACTGTCTTTTGTCTTTTTTAAACCGTTCCGAATTTTATCAAGAAACCCCATTTTCTTCCTCCTTAATATAATCACCGACACGGACCGTTATCAGCGAAGATACCCCTTTTTCCGCCATGGTCACTCCCTGCAGCGTGTCTGCAAATTCCATGGTTTTTTTCCTGTGTGAAATAATCACAAACTGCGTTCTTTCTTTATAATCAGCTATCATCTTACTATATCTGGAAACATTGGCATCGTCCAAGGCCGCATCGATTTCATCAATAAAGCAGAACGGCGCCGGCCGATAAGCCATAAAAGAAATAAGCAAAGCAATGACCGTCAATGCCCTCTCGCCGCCGGACATAAGAGTCAGAGGCTGTCTCTTTTTTCCCGGAAGCTGCAGGTACATCTCCACGCCCCCTTCTAAAGGATTTTCCTCATCTGTCAATTCCAGTCTTGCTTTTCCGCCGGAGAACATCATTTTCATGATTCTTCCGAATTCCATATTAATTTTCTTGAAAGCATCCTCAAATTGGGCTTCCATGGTGACATCAATATCATGAATCACTGTCTCCAGTCCGCTCCTTGCTTTTTTCAGATCTTCAATCTGTTTTTCATAGAACTCACGACGGCGTAATTGTAATTCATATTCTTCCTCTCCGCCGGGATTGACGGGGCCCAATTCGGCAATCCGCGTCTCCAAGTCGGTTTGCTTTTCTTTCATTTCTGCCATGGAACCGGTCATACGTAGTGCTTCCGCCGTTTCCGGAGTCAGTCCCAACGTTTTCAGATTCTCCAGCTCTTCCCTTTCCTGAATTTTGAAATTATCAATCCGGACCTGTCTGTCCGCCATATTTTTCCTTATCGCCGCCGAATTTTCCTGCGCCGCTCTCCAAGCATCATCATTAGCCTTTCTCTCTTTTGCAAAAGTTTCCGATACATCTTGTATCTCGCTTTGTTTGTCTCTGGCTTCTTTCCATTCTTTTTCGGCAGAATTAAAGTTCTTTTCAATTTCTTGAATTTCTTGTTTTATTTTTTCTTTTAATTTTATATTTTCCTCTATTTTTATGGTCAGCCGTTTTCTGTCTTCTTCCTGTTCTTTTTTCGCTTCTTCTCTTTCTTTTTGTGCCCTTTTGCCGAAATTGACCGCTTCTTCCGCTTTTGTAACTTCCACACGGAGTTCCACAAGGCGGGCATCCGAATCTGCCACTTTTTTTCTCAGCGCTTTGCTTCTTTCATCATCTTTCAGCTCCGGTATATCTTCAAAAGAATCTCTCTTTTTCTTAAAGATTTTCAAATTTTCCAAAAGAAGAGCCAAATCGGTTTCTATAGAAATTCTTTCTTTTTTATCTCTTTCTTCCACTGCCTTGCGCTCTTGAAGCGTACGGGCAATACCTTCTCTCTTCCCTCTCGTTTCTGCCAGTTTCACTTTGAGGGCTTGCCACTTTTCTCTTTCTTCCGTTACTTTTTCAGATAAACTTGCACAAAGATCATCCTGCCTGTCTTTTTCTTCCTTACAGGAAATCCATGATTTCTTGCTTTCTTCTTCTTTTTTTAAAAGTTCATTGATTTCTTTTTTTCGTCCGAAAAAGGTGTTTTCCCTTTTTTTCATTGATCCGCCGGTGAGAGATCCTCCCGGATTGATCAATTGTCCGTCCAGCGTAACCAGACGAATCCGGTAATTATATTTCTTTGAAACTGCCCGGGCTATATCCAAAGTTTCCGCAATCAAGGTGCGTCCCAAAATGGAAGCTATCAGGTCGGAGTAGAGTGCATCACATGAAAAGAGATCCGATGCAATACCGCAGATACCTTTTTCCAGAGCTGCTTTTCTTTCCGTTTCGTTATTTCCTCTGAATTTCATGGAATCCAAAGGATAAAAAGTCGTGCGGCCTTGATTATTTTTCTTCAGCCATGAAATAATATCTCCCGCCGTTTTTGCCGTATCTGTCACAATGTAAGAAACACTGCCGCCCAGAGCCGACTCGGCAGCATCGGTATATCGGGACGGTACATGCAGTAAATCACCCACCGGCCCGAATACATGATCTCCCCAAAGAGCACGGTTTTCCATGATCGTTTTTGTCGTACCGGAAAAACTGATATATTCTTTGTCCGCTCTTTCTAAATATTCTCTTCTTGATTTGATCTGCATCATTTGGGACTGCAAATCATTTTGCAGGTTTAAAAGCTGATATTGCCTGTCCATTGCTTCTTTGAGGCGGAGTCCGTCTCCTGCTCCCGTTTCCTCAAGAGTTTTCATTTCTTCCGTAATGGTTTTTTCTTGGAGAATAAAAGACTCCAGCTGTTCTTCCAATTTTTTTCGTACAGCTTCTCCCTCTTTTTCCAGAGTATCGTATTTCTCTTTTTCTGCAGACAGACGGAGTTTCTCCTCTTCTCCATGGGAAATTTCCCGAATCAGACTTTCTTTTTCTGCCAGTCTTTGCCGGTTGATTTCCAATTCTCTCCGGTAGGCTTCCTCCGATGCATCCAATTCTTCTGCTGCTTTTTTTCGTTTCTTCTCCTCTTCTTCCAAAAGGATCTGTTTTTCCTCTACGACCTTCCGGCACGCCTCCAATTCTTCTTTCACTTCTTTTATTTCTTCAAGAAGTTCCTCTTCCGCTTCTGTCTGATCCTCCTCTTCACTTTGCAAACGGAGTGTTTCTTCTTCTCCGTGATGAAGAATTTCCTGTTTCACCCGATAGTCGCCTCGAAGCGTTTCCATCAAGCTTTGCTTCGCCGATGCTTCCGCGCCGATTTTCCGCAAATTCTCTTGGTGAGAAAAAGCCTTTTCTTCCAATGCTGTTTTTTCCGCAGCAAGCTTTGATAATTCCGTCTGCCATTTTACATCTTCATCAGAGAAACTGTTGTACTCGTTTTCATAACGGGCAATCATACGGCCCATCGAAGTTATCTTCAAAAGAGACATGGTGGCTTCCACCGCTCTTTTTTCTTTAGAAAGGGTTTTATAAATACGGGCTTTTTCCGCCCCTTCTTTCAAAGGTACCAGCTGTTCATCCAAAAGAGCCGTCAAATCTCGGACGCGTTCCATATTTTCCGCCGTTTTCTCCAGTTTGCGCAGCCCTTCATTTTTGCGCATCCTATAAAGACTGATTCCTGCCACTTCTTCAAAAATCAGACGCCGTTCTTCCGGATGAGCAATCAATACCTGATCGACCCTGTTTTGCCCGATAATCGCCATCGAGCCCTTACCGATACCTGTTGTGGCCAAAAGTTCCTGTATATCTTTCAAACGGCAGCTTCTTTTATTGATACGAAATTCACTTTCTCCGCTCCGGAGCACCCGTCTGGTAATTGCCACTTCCGCCGTATCCAAGGGCAGTTCCCGAGCGGCATTATCCAATACGAGAGTGACTTCCGCCGCATTTTTCGGACTCCGACCTTCGGCACCGGAAAATATGATATCTTCTGTCTTCTGTCCTCTGAGATTGCGTATATTCTGTTCTCCCAAAACCCAGCGGACGGCATCGGAAATATTACTTTTCCCACAACCGTTCGGTCCTACGATAACGGTCATTCCGTCGGCAAATTCAATTGTTGTTTTATCTGCAAAAGATTTGAATCCCTGCAGGATTAAACGGAGTAATTTCATGAAATCCAAGTTCCTCGGCTCTCTTTAGTATCTTTTTATTATACTGGAAGAGCTTATGATTTACCACCGAAGAGGATTTGCAAGATATCTCATTTATAAGAATCTCCGCTTTATTTCTGTCATTTGATATGGCTTCCTCTTTATTATCAGGAATTTATAACTATAATAATAAATAAAGGAGAGATTTCATGATTCATATAAAAAGTTATCAAACTCTTTGCGCTTTCGGACATTTTTGCTCCGATATCAACCAAAGTGCTTTGTCTGCCATATTGCCTTTTCTGATTGCCGCTTATCACTATGATTACACCACCGCCGCTTTTTTGGTCCTTGCTTCCAATATTATCGGTTCCGTCGTACAACCGATTCTGGGGCAATTATCGGATACACACAACCGGCCGTGGATCATGCCGGCAGGACTTTTTCTTGCCGGCGGTGGAATGGCTTTGACGGGAATTATTACTGATTTTTACGGCCTCTGTCTTGCCGTTATGCTGAGCGGGATCGGAATTGCCATGTTCCATCCTCAGGGCGCGCTCTTGGTGAACAGGGTTTCCACGGAAGAAAACAGAGGTCTCAGTCTCAGTATTTTTGCCTTCGGCGGCAACATGGGATTCACCGTCGGCCCCCTTCTTGTAACGGGTGCCGTTTCATTATTCGGTCTTCCCGGAACGCTGGTCTTTTTCATTCCCGAAATCATTATCTGTACATTAATTGCCCTGCTTTACCCCAAAATAAAAGCTTTGGGTGATAAAAAAATACAAAAAAAAGAAGGAAAAGGAACTTCCTCCTTAAAACCGGATCAATGGCCGTCTTTTATAAAACTTTGCGTGACCGTATTCGGCCGTTCCATTATTTTCTATGGTGTAAATACCTTTGTTGTACTTTATTTCATTCATGAATTGGGACAAACCAGGGCTCTCGGCAATTCCATCTTGAGTCTGTATTACGGAATCGGTGCCATAAGCACGTTGGCAGGGGGAAAACTGGCTGACAAATACGGCTGCCGAACCGTTGCCCGTTTAGGATTTTGCCTGTTCTTTCCCGCTCTCCTGCTTATGACTTTCATGACTGATATTTACTCGGCCGCTTTATTTTTATTTATTACCGGAATAGCCGTTTCCCTTGTATACAGTCCTCTTGTTGTTTTGGGGCAGCAATATTTGCCCAACCGTGTCGGTCTTGCTTCCGGTGTCACTCTGGGTCTTTCCGTCAGTATCGGCGGTATCGCCGCCCCTTTTCTTGGCAAAGTGGCGGATACCTTCGGCCTTCCTTATGCCTTCTATACCATCTGTGCCGTTTCTTTGATTCCTCTTATATTTTCTTTCCTGCTCTCCGAACCGGAAAAGAGAGAAAATATTCCCGCTTGATTTGCACACAAAAATGCTCCCTCTAAAAGGGAGCATTTTTATTTTTATAATGCCGTTCCTTTCTTGGGAACAAAGAACGATTTCATATCTGCTTTTTCCAATGTAAGCAAAGCTACTTTTTTATCCATGCCGCCGGCATATCCGGTGAGGCTGCCGTTTGTTCCCACTACACGGTGACAGGGGCAAAGAATGGAAATGGGATTATGACCTACCGCACCGCCTACCGCCTGTGCAGACATCTTCTTTATACCGCCGGCTTCTGCTATCATTTTGGCAATTTCTCCGTATGTCATTGTTTTCCCGTAGGGGATCGTAAGTAAAATTTTCCATACTTTTTCACGAAACGGCGTATCGGAAAAATGAAGAGGCGGTAATTTCCCCGGATCTTTCCCTGCAAAATAAACATCAAGCCATTTTTTTACTTCTTTAAAAACAGGCAATTCTTTTTTATTCGGTTTTGCTTCCAACTCGGCTCCGAAATATTTCTGACCGTCAAACCATATTCCCGTAATTGCCGTCCCGTCAGAGGCTAATGTCAATTCTCCCAAAGGTGATTCATAATAAGAAATATAGTTCATAGATTCTCCTCCGTCCTTTTTATTTATCATAATATATAAAAAAATGTTTCTCAACCCTTTATCAAGCCGCATCGCAAAATAATCTTTCGGAATTAATCATTTGGAAATCCAAAGGCTTCCTTTCATCGTAAACCGCCATGGAAAGTTTTTTCCGTATTTTGCATAATCTATATTGATCCGCTTGGATCTTTCTACTTGTACTTTTTCGTTCCCGTCCTCTATATATAAATTTCCCGTCACCAAGTCTGCACCGTATAAAGAGGAATCGATACCCATTGCCATGGCAAGCCGTCCCGGACCTGCCGTCAGCAGCCTTCCCTTGGCTTTGCCTCTTTTCCTTTGCATGATCTCCCTGCCTTCCAGCGGTTCCAACCCTCGCAAAAGCACGGCATATCCTTCTTTTTCATGTCCGCAGACTACATTCATGCACCAATACATTCCATAAATCAAGTAAACATAGGCATGACCGCCGTCTCCGAAAATCGCTTTCGTCCGCGCTGTGAGCCCTTTGTAAGAATGCGCGCCGTCGTCAGGCTTGCCTCGATAAAAACCTCCGTAGGCTTCGCATTCCGTAATTCTTCCTTTTAAGATTCCTTCCGCCGTTTCATGAACCAGTACGGATCCGATCAGACGTTTTGCTGTTTCTACCGCTGTTCCTCTATAGTCTTCTCTCGTCCAACGCATATCGTCCTCCCATAAAAAATGCAGCGCTTTCTTTCGGCACTGCATTTTCATTTATTCAAGCTATTTTTGTTTTTACCGGCATACCCATTTCAATTTTGTCGGAAGGATGGATAATCACCTGTTCTCCTTCGGAAAGGCCGTCAAGGATATATACTTCTTTCTCCGTTTCATATCCCACACTGACTGTTTTTATATCTACAAGGGAGTCTTCCGTGACTACCGCCACCGAATTTTCACCGATCAACGCTGTTTTGGGAAGAATGACGGCAGAAATAGTTTCTCTGCTTTCTAAACGCACCGTATAGGAATTTCCGAACTGTATATATCCGTCAAGATTATCGGCCTGCACCTTATAGACCGTATATTTGTCGTCCTTGTCATTTTCCTGTTTCTTTAATTCTCCGTACCAATGACGAGAGCTGTCGAAAACAGAAACGGTAAGTTGTTTTTTATCCTTTATCTTTTCTATAAATTCATTCAGCTTTGTAGGAAGAGCCAGTGAAAATATAACAGGCGTTTCCTGTTGTATCATTAATACCGGCCGTCCTGCCGCTGCCGTTTTCGTGTCTCCCGAGTAATTTTGAGAAACCACTCCGCCTGCAGGAGCTCTTACCATACAGTCAGCAATCGTTCTTTCCAGTGCCGCCAAAGATTCGGTCAATCCCGTATTTCCCGGTCCTGCTTGCGGAACTCCGTGAAATCCTTTTCTTGCCTGAATTTTTTCGTATTCCGCTCTTGTAATGATCCCTTGGCGAAGCAAAGAGGCTTCCATGCTGTCATCAACCGCAGAAGATGACGAAGTAGAAGAATTTGCTCCCGATGCGGCAATTTGTGCACGCAATGCGGCCGCCTGCTCTTCATACAGGGAAGAATCTATTTGAAATAATAAATCCCCCTGCTTCACTTTCGTTCCTGCCGGCGGAATTTCCGATATGATTTTTCCCGATACGGCAGGAACGACCGGTATCATATGGAGCGCTTCCGCTTTAGAATTAATTTCAATTGTCAATGGGATACTTTTTATTTCCGCCTTTTCCACTTGTACCGAAGTCTGTCCGCCACAGCCGCTCAGGACAAGTGCTCCGAGGAAACAAAAGGCTCCCAGTAAAGACTTCCAATTCATATTCTCGCCTTATTTCATAATATCTTCAGCCAGCACTTCTGCCAAGCTTTCCAAATCGGCCTCCTCTTTTTCTCCTGCAGCAGAGACAATATGCACACCTTCGCCCAAGAGGGGGCAGTTTTTCCATTTCAATACGATCTCCTTCATGATTCTGATACTTACATAAGGAGCCCAGCTGCTGTTTCCGATGATTGCCACTTTGCGATTCCGTATATTTTTTCGGCTGCATTTTTCCAAAAAATTTTCCATCATCGGATTCAGTCCCATATCCATCGTCGGAGCCGCCAAAACCATATGGCTTCGTTTTTCCGCCTCTGTCCATGCAACGGTGGCAGGCGTGGATGACAAATCCACGAGTTTCATATTTTTTATTCCTTTTGTTCCCAGAAGAAAAGCAAGGCGCTGTACCGCCAGAGCGGTATTTCCATAAGGGGAGGCAAAGAAAAATGTCACCGATTTTTCCTCCGGCTCCCAAGAAGCCATTTTTCTGTACAGGTCCAGAACTTTTTCGATGTCTTCTTTTTTTCGATAAACGGGGCCGTGAAGGGAACAAATCATTTTTAATTCAACTTTTTTCAGCTTTTCCAGAGCAGACAATACTTGCACCCCGTACTTGCTGATGACATTCATGTAATAGATGCGTATTTCTTCTCCATATACTTCGTCAAAGTTTACCGCATCGGCAAAAACACTTCCGTGAAGAACACCAAAAGTACCGAAAGCATCTGCGGAAAAGAGTATTTTTTCTTTTTCCTCATAGGTGAAAGTGACTTCCGGCCAATGCACCATGGGGGCGGTGATAAACCGCAGCGTATGGTGCCCCAGTTCTAACACTGTTTTTTCATCAGTGCGGATATAGCGTTCTTCCATCGGAATGTGAAAATACTGTTCAAACATTTTGAGCGCCGCAGGAGAAGCACAAAGTTTTGCCTCCGGATAGGCTTTCATTAAAGCAAGCAGAGACCCGGAATGATCCGGTTCCATATGGTTGACGACGATATAATCCAGCGGGCGTCCCTTTAAAAGACAAGCAATGTTATCCATAAATAAATCACGAGCTGCATTATCTACCGCATCGAGCACACAAGTTTTTTCGTCATCAATAAAATAACTGTTGTAAGATACCCCCTTTGTTATGGGAATATAATTTTCAAATCGGGGTGTCACAAAATCATTTCCTCCGATCCAATAGATCGAATCGGTCACTTTTTGTTCATTATGCATGGTCATTTCTCATTTCTTTTTATGTTTTTTATTTCTTTTCAGTATATCACAAAGTTTCTTTGTCTCCTTATTTTACAAAACCATGATG
>URAA01000058.1 GCA_900545785.1 uncultured Dialister sp.
ACCGGATTTACCTTACAGCTTTGATGCATTAGAACCAATAATTGATGCTAAAACGATGGAAGTCCATCATGACAAACATCATGCCACTTATGTAAATAATTTGAATAAAGCATTGGAGAATAACCCTGAATGGGCAGAAAAATCCATTGAAGATCTGATGATTCATTTGAACGAAGTACCGGAATCCATTCGTACCGCCGTTAAAAACAACGGAGGCGGACACTATAACCACAGCCTTTTCTGGAAAGTTATGGCACCGGTGGGACAAACAGAATTAAAGGGTGAACTTTTAGACAAGATCAATTCCTCTTTCGGCTCTTTTGATGAATTTAAGAAACAATTTGCCGCTGCAGCAACCGGCCGTTTCGGAAGCGGCTGGGCTTGGCTTGTAGTTGACGGAGACAAGCTGGTTGTTACCTCCAGTGCTAATCAGGACTGCCCCTTGTCGGACGGCAAGAAACCGATTCTCTGCCTTGACGTTTGGGAACATGCTTATTATTTGAAATATCAGAATCGTCGTGCCGACTATGTCGACAACTTTTTCCAGGTAGTCAACTGGGATTATGTATCGGAACTTTTGAGCAAGGCGTAAACGATTAAAAATAAAGAGTACCGGTGAAATACCTTGTAAGGCGTTTCACCGGTACTCTTTTATAATGCTGACCGATCGACTTCGATGTGGTTGATATCCGGCAAATGAATGATGCGGTCTGCAATTTTTTCGGCCGGATATTGATTATGTGTAATGGCAATGACGGTCATATGACGGAGTTTTGCATATTTCAATACATAATTCCAGATGTGGGCCTGATTTAAAGCATCAAGCATCGTTGTCATTTCAACTGAGGGTATACATGATTGGAGGATTACAGATATAATATAGATAATGAAATTAAATTTATCGATATGAATTAATTTTGAGGTGCCGAATGGAAATCAGAGTTCTTATTTATTTTCTCATGGTGGCAAGAGAAGAAAGCATTACAAAAGCGGCAGAAGCGCTTCATATTACGCAGCCCACATTGTCGAGGCAGATTGCACAGCTTGAAAGCGATTTGGGGGTGACGCTGCTGAACCGGGGCGGTCGGAAAATTACATTGACTCAGGAAGGGATGCTTCTTCGGCGGAGAGCGGAAGAAATTGTTGCTTTGGCGGATCAGACAGAACGGGAACTGGCGGAAGCGGAAGGCAATATAGAAGGCATTGTTACCATCGGAGGCGGCGAACTTCTTGTAACGTCTACAGTGGCACAATTAATCAAAGGCTTTCGAGAAATGCATCCGCTCGTGACTTTTGATTACTACACGGGCATGACCGATCATATCAATGAAAGGATGGATCAGGGCCTGACCGACATAGGAGTTCTGGTAGAGCCTTTTGATGTGGAAAAATATGATTTTATCCATATTGAACCGAGTGCCAGATGGGGAATTCTTGTAAAAACAGATGATGTATTGGCGAAAAAGGAATTTATTTCTGCCGAAGATTTGAGAGAAAGAGACTGCATTTTACCGGGGCGGAAAAAACTGACCTCCGAATTGGAAACATGGCTCGGTTCCGTATATGATGAAATATCTTTTCCCATGACGATGACTTTGGCGGCCAATGCAGCAGCTATGGTACGGGAAGGGGTCGGTATTTCCATCACATCCGAGGGAGCAGCTCCGGTGCTGGATACCAGAGAAGTTTGTTTCAGACCGTTTAAACCGGAAATATCCATCCGTACCGTTTTGGCATGGAAACGTCATCAGCCCTTCAGCCGGGCGACGATGGCTTTTATTAAATATTTGAAAGAGAAATTACAGAAGGTATAACAAATGCTGAATTTTATCTTTGCATAACTTTCATGCTTCGGGAGCATGCATTTTAGAATTTTATAAGTATTGGATAGGAAGAAAAGAAATCTCTATAATGACCTATAAAGGGGGATGCTCCGTACATGAAAAAGGAAAATAAAAAAGAAGAAGAATTACATATCGCGGATCTTCGTAAAAAGCGTTGTCTGCTTTTGGAAGAGATTCATAAGAAGCAGCAAGAGTTGGACAGGATTGATTATCGAATTTATCAATATAAAGAAAAGATAAAAACATAATTTTTAATTTAGACAATGAAAGGAGAACTTATGGAATATGTTACATTAAATAATGGCGTAAAGATGCCGAAGATAGGGTTCGGCGTGTTTCAGGTGCCGGATCTATCCCAAGCGGAGCAGGCAGTCAGTGATGCATTGAAAGCGGGATATACCATGATCGATACGGCCGCGTCTTATTTCAATGAAGAAGCGGTGGGCGCGGCCATCAAAAACAGCGGAATCAAAAGGGAAAACTTATTTATTACAACAAAACTCTGGGTACAGGATTACGGTTATGACAATACACTCAAAGCATTTGATGTTTCCATGAAAAAACTGGGGCTGGATACATTGGATTTGTATCTGATGCACAAGCCTTACGGCGATTATTACGGTGCATGGAGAGCGATGGAACGTCTTTATAAAGAAGGAAGGATCCGCGCCATCGGAGTGACAAGCTTCTGGAATGAACGGCTGGCGGATTTATTCAATATGAATGAAATCAAGCCGGCGGTGAACCAGATAGAAACGAATGTATGGCTGCAGCAATGGGATGCGGGACGTTTTATGGAGGAGCAGGGGATACAGCATGAAGCATGGGCACCGTTTGCAGAAGGAAATAATGATGTGTTCAATGTGCCGTTATTGAAAGAAATAGCAGAAAAATACGGAAAGACAACGGGGCAGGTCATGCTGCGCTGGTTAATTCAGAGAAATGTGGTTGTCATTCCCAAATCGGTCCGTAAGGAAAGAATGAAAGAAAATCTTGATATATTTGATTTCCGTCTGGCTGAAAGCGATATGGACAAAATCAAAAGTCTGGATACCGGCAGGAGCACCATTTACGATGAGATGGATCCGAAAAATGCTTTATATATAGGAAAAGTTAAAATACATGACTAAGGAGGAGAAAATGGAATTTTTTACACTGAATGACGGAAACAAAATACCGGCGACAGGCTTCGGGACTTTTCAAATTCCTGCGGACGGAAGCACATATGATGCGGTACGGACGGCTTTGGAATTGGGGATCCGCCACATTGATACGGCAGCTGCTTATTTCAATGAAAATGAAGTCGGAAGAGCCGTAAGAGACAGCGGTATCAACAGGGAAGATATCTGGGTAACAAGCAAGATGTGGCTTCAGGATTTTGAGTATGAAGCGGCTAAAAAAGCAATTGACACATCTTTGGAAAAACTGGGATTGGAGTATATGGATCTGTACCTGATTCACCAACCTTACGGAGAAGTGGTGCAGGCATGGAAAGCCATGGAAGAAGCAAAGAAAGACGGAAAAATCCGTTCTATCGGCGTAAGCAATATGACTCCTAAAATTTGGGAAAAGTTTGTTCCCCGTTTTGATTCTCTCCCTTCGGTTAATCAAGTGGAATTCCATCCTTATTTCCAGCAGAAAGAACTCAGAAAAATCATGGATGCTCATGATGTAAGATTGGAAGCATGGGCGCCTTTGGGACAGGGAAATGCAAAACTGATGGAAGAACCGGTTATTCTTAAACTTGCAGAAAAATATGGAAAAGATGCAGGGCAGATTATTCTTCGTTTCGAATATCAGGAAGGGATTATTGTATTCCCCAAATCGGTTCGGAAAGAGAGAATTAAAAGCAATATGGAAATTTTTGATTTTAATCTGTCTGATGAAGAAATGAAGGACATGAGAGCATTGGATACGGGAAAAGGTATGCACGATCCGGATGCTCCCGGCGTGGGAGAAATGCTTTTGGCAAATTATAAAGTGCATGATTAATTTTGCAAAAAGAAGGCGGGGAAAAAATCCCGTCTTTTTTTGTGTCAATATTTTTGTCTGCTCTATATAGAACAAATTTTCGGAATTTGATGTATAATAAAAAAAAGAGAAAATTTGTTTGGTGGTGATAAACATGGAAATCGGAGAGAAGCTGAATTTGCTTGCCGATGCGGCAAAGTATGATGTATCCTGCTCATCAAGCGGTTCATCAAGAAAAAATGTCAAAGGCGGAATCGGAAACGGCCATCAAAAAGGTATTTGTCATTCTTGGACGGCTGACGGGCGATGTATTTCTCTATTGAAAATTTTAATGACAAATTCCTGTATTTATGACTGCGAGTATTGTGTTAACAGAAGAAGCAATGACAGCAGGCGTGCTTTTTTGACGCCGGAAGAAATTGTCATGCTTACGATTCAGTTTTACAGAAGAAATTATATTGAAGGTTTGTTTTTGTCATCCGGAATTATCCGTTCTCCCGACTACACGACGGAGTTATTGATTAAAACCGCTAAACTTCTGAGAGAACGGGAGAAATTCAATGGTTATATCCATATGAAAGGAATTCCCGGAACAGATCCCAAATTGCTCAATGAACTGGGATTTTATGCGGACAGAGTGAGTGTAAATATTGAGCTTCCTTCCGAGCGTTCTTTACGGCTTCTGGCTCCTCAAAAATCTAAAAGCGGTATATTGGCGCCGATGAAGTTTTTCCATGACAAAATTTTGGAAAGAAAATCGGAACGGGGAAGGAGATCTTCCGATTTCGTTCCGGCAGGACAAACGACGCAATTGATTATCGGAGCCAGTGGAGAAAGCGACAGGGATATTTTAAGGCTCACCGAAGGATTATATAAAAAAGTGGAATTAAAACGTGTCTATTATTCCGCTTATGTGCCCGTTATGAAAGGGAAAAATCTGCCGGTCATTGCAAAGCCGCCGCTGATAAGAGAAAACAGAATGTATCAGGCAGATTGGCTGCTTCGATTTTACGGGTTTTCCGCAGAAGAGATATTAACGGAAAAAGAACCGGATTTTGATATGGAACTGGATCCGAAATCTTGTTGGGCGATGCGGCATCGGGAACTTTTTCCCATAGAAATTAACAGAGCCTCTTATGAAATGATACTCCGTGTACCGGGAATAGGAGTGACGAGTGCGCTTCGAATCATGAAGATGAGGCGGTATGGAGATTTGTCGGAAGAAGAAATCCGGCGGATTGGCGTGGTGTGGAAAAGAGCGAAACATTTTATTACCTGCCGCGGCCGGTATACGGGACTGGGCGATAAAGAGACAAGATTGCTCCGGCAAGCGCTTATGTCGGAAAAAGTGAAAAGGGAGATGGAGCAGATGAGCCTGTTTTCCGGGCAGGTGTAACATGAAATATGTTTATGACGGTACTTTTTTCGGGTTTCTGACCGTGGTCTATCAGGCATATCATGACGGTGTTTCTCAAATGGAATCCATTGCTTCTTTTCAGGGAAGCAGGGATCTGTTCGGAGGAGAAATTGAAATATCCACAGATTTTACCCGAGCAGAAAAAGTAGGGGATGCTTTCCTCAGAAATTGCGGAAGAGAGGCTTTTCGCCGGCTCTATTATGCTTTTCTCTGTGATGACGGAAGTGAAAATCTGCTCTTTGAATATATCCGCAAAGGATTTTTATTGAAAAAGAATATATATGCCTATCGAAGCAATTTGTGGATGTGGGAGGTCTATACCCGCGCTCAAAAAACGGGAAATGAGGCAGAAAAATGGAGAGGGATTTTACGATTCAGCGAACTTTCGGAAGGTATGCTATACGGGACCATGAATCCGACACATAATGTACTTCCGTTGATCACGAGGCATTTCATAAAGAGATTTCCCGAAGAAGAGTGGGCCATTCATGATATACGCCGCAATGTGGCAGCCTATTACCATCAAGGGCATATGGAAATCGTAAAAGTGGAAAACCCCGTTTCTTCTCCTGCTTATAGCGGCAGAGAGAAAGATTTTCAAAGACTGTGGAGAGATTATTGGCACCATATGGCTATCAAAGAACGGAAGAATCCCGTGTTGCAGCGTTCTTTTCTTCCCAAGAAATATTGGGGCTGTCTCACGGAAATGAAATAAGAAGGTAATAAAAGTCGTCATAAGGACGGCTTTTTTATTTTGCTGAAAACTTTCTGAATATCATAATAAAAATGGTGAGTTTACGATGTAATATGCTTTTAAAGCATGAAAGAGAATATAGAGCAAGTATTGGATCTTTTCGAAATAAATCGGTATAACAGTAATCAGAAGATTTCTTTTATTGAATAATAAAGAAAGGAAAATGAATCATGAATGATATGAAAGAAAAAGTTTCGATGTTCCCCGTGGGAGAAAAAAATGATACCTATGCAAAGTATTTTACGGGACAAAGTTATTTGGCCATGCTGGTCAAGGGAAAAGTGCCTGTTGCTAATGTCACTTTTGAACCGGGCTGCAGAAACCATTGGCATATTCACCATAAAGGAGGACAAATTCTTCTTTGTGTGGGAGGCCGCGGATATTATCAGGAATGGGGGCAGCCGGCAAGAGAACTTCACCCCGGCGATGTGGTCAATATTTCACCGGAAGTGAAACATTGGCACGGAGCAGCAAAAGACAGCTGGTTTTCTCATATTGCCATTGAAGTTCCTGCAGAAGGTTCATCCAATGAATGGTGCGAAGAAGTATCCGATGAAGAGTATGGCAAACTGAAATAAGGAGATAATTATGAAACCTTGGTTAATTTTGGGATTGGCGGCAATTTTGATGATGCCCGCAGCGGCAGATGCCATAGCAGCAGATAAGGAGAACGGAAAAGTGACGGAAAAAGTAGTACAGACGGCGGGCCGGGACAGACTCGGAGATTTGGCTCCCGAATTTGCCCGCTATAATGATGATATTCTTTTTGGAGAAGTGTGGAATAAACAAGATATTTTGGATTTACGCTCCCGCAGCATGATTACGGTGGCAGGTTTGATGGGACTCGGGATAACCGACAGTTCCTTGCAGTATCACATACAAAATGCGAAAAATCACGGAGTGACCAAAAGAGAAATGACAGATTTGGTTACCCAGCTTGCTTTTTATCTGGGATGGCCGAAAGGGTGGGCCGTATTTCCCATGGTAAGAGAAGTTTATAAAGAAGATATTGACGGATTACCCTCGGAAGAAACAAGTACGGGAGAAAAAGAAGTACAGACGGCAGGGCGCGACAGACTCGGAGATTTGGCACCGGAATTTGCCCGTTACAATGACGATATCCTTTTCGGAGAAGTATGGGCAAGAAATAAAGTGTTGTCTTCCCATGACAGAAGCATGATCACCGTGGCAGGGCTTATGGGTGCCGGTATACTGGGAGAACCTTTACAGGCGCACTTGCAGTTGGGAAAATTACATGGTATTACTAAAGAAGAGATTGTTGATGAAGTGACACAGCTTGCCTTCTACACCGGCTGGCCGAAGGCATGGGCTGCCTTTGGTAAGATCCGGGAGGTATACGGAGTTGGCAGGTAAGATTCTTATTATTTATTTTTCTGTTACGTCTCATACAAGACAGGTGGCAGAATTGATTCAAAAGGCGGTGGGAGGGGAACTGGCATCCATCCGGACAAGATTTCCTTATCCCGACGATATGGATGAAATGTCGGCACAAGGACATCGGGAAGTGAATTCCGGTTTTTTGCCCGAATTAAATGATTTCCCTGTTGATATGCGAAAATATGACACCATATTTTTAGGAACGCCCGTCTGGTGGTACAGCATAACGCCTGCGATGAAGAGTTTTTTAAAGGAACATGATTTTTCCGGAAAGACGGTTTATCCCTTTGTGACCCATGAAGGAAGCGCGGGACATTCATTGAATGATTTTTCCGCCGATTTAGAGAATTGTTTTGTAAAAACAGGACTGACTGTTCGTTTCAGCGGTTCCCGGCGCATAACAAGGGCAGCTCTGATTGGAAATTGGGCAAAAGGGGCTTTGCGGAACTGATTGAAAAGGAGGAAATATGAAGATTCTGACTTTATATTTTTCTAAAACGGGACACACGAAAGCAGCGGCCGAACTGATTCATGAAACGGCAGGCGGAGATATTTATGAAATAAAAACAGAGAGAACGTATTCTGACTCTTATGGAGTCGCCGTGCTGCAAAGCGGGCTGGAAAGATTCAGAAATTCTCTGCCCGAATTGAAGGACATTCCCGATATATCGGCGTATGACACGATTTTTATCGGTTCTCCCGTATGGTGGTTCACTTTGGCACCTGCCGTCAAAGCTTTGATTGCAGAAACAGATTGGAAGGGAAAAACGGTGTATCCTTTTTTTACCAGCGGCGGACAGCCACGTCATACGGGGGATGATTTTACGGCGCTTCTTAAGAAAGCGGGAGCGGATATTCCCGATTATTTTCATATCCCTTACAAAGGAAATAAAGTGGAAAAGGAACCGGCAGAAATTGTCGGTTGGACAGAAAGAAAGCTTGAAGGTCGGTCTTGATGATTTTAAAAAAATATAAGAAAACAGTGTTTTGCTTCTTGGGAGCGGGAGCCCTTTTACTTGCAGGATGCGGGCTTTCATCAGGGGGAAGCGGTTCATCGGGAGCAGTCAAAGAAACGATGCGTCCCGAAGCGGTAAGACAATTGGTTGATGCGGACAATGCTCATAACCGGACGATTATGTTTCAGCTTCCCCGTCCAACGGAAGCCTTTGTAGAATACAGAGAAAAAGGAGCGGAAAAGATTTTTTCCGTCAAAGCATCAGGCAAGGAGCATAAAGGAAACAGAAACGTACCGGACAGCTTTATTTATACCGCTTATTTGTCAGATCTGGAAGCGGGAAAAACCTATGAATACCGTACCCGTACAGGAGACACGGTCAGTTCGTGGATGACGATGGTCATGGATAATGGGGGCGCTTTTAAAGCGATTATTTTTCCCGATTCTCAAAGTGCGGATTATTCCGGATGGGAAAAACTGGCACAAAAGGCGTATAAAGATCATTCCGATGCAGCCTTTTTCATCAACATGGGAGATCTTGTCGATAACGGGCAGGATGAATATCAATGGCAGACATGGCTCGGTTCCGTGAAAGGAATCATAGATAAAATCCCTCTTGCATCAATGATGGG
>URAA01000059.1 GCA_900545785.1 uncultured Dialister sp.
TCTCATTTTTTTGATAAACGGGATTTATACATTTAAAGACGATACTGTTGTCGGAACAGTACTTGAAAACAGTTCGGCTTATCATGCAGGAATTACGATGGGTGATAAAATTCTGAGTATTGACGGACATCCCGTTGATAAATGGGAAGATATCGGCAAATGGGTTTCTGACAAGGCAGGCCGTGTTTTATCCGTAGAAATTGAAACGGTGGGCGAGGTTAAAAAAGTAACCGTCATTCCTCAAGATGACGGAACCGGCAGAGCGATCATGGGAATCACCCCTCATATGGAACAAGAGAAAGTGTCCTTTATGCAGTCGATACAGCTGAGTATTGACAGATGTATGTTTATCTTGAGACAGATCGCAGAGGGAATTTTTTCATTAATTTCCGGAACTTCCGAAGGAGTGGCCGGACCTATCGGAGTCGCCCGTATGGCGGGAAATGTTGCTGACTCCGGAATGATGGCCCTGTTCACTTTTATTGCTTTGCTGAGTCTGAACTTGGGCATCTTAAATTTACTTCCCATTCCTCTTTTGGACGGAGGTTTGCTTTTATTGACACTGCTGGAGGTTGTTTATGGGAAAAAACTTCCTGAAAAAGCTTTATATTACATACAGGCCGTGGGGATAACAATTATTTCATTTTTATTCCTTCTTGCGATGTTTAACGATTTATCTTCGATATTTAAATAAATGGTGATGGAATGAAACTTACAAGACAAGTGAAAGTGGGGGGCGTTGCGATAGGCGGCGGCGCACCGATTGCAATCCAGTCGATGAGTACGTTCAGCCCTGTTGATACCGAATTTGCGGCAGCCCAAATCAACGCATTGTATGAAGCCGGCGCGGATATTGTACGAGTGGCGGTTCCTGACAAAAAGGCGGCAGAATCTCTCGGTGAGTTGCGCAAAAGAGTAAAAGTGCCCTTGGTGGCGGATATTCATTTTGATTACCGCTTGGCATTGACGGCGTTGGAGTCCGGTATCGACGGCCTTCGGATCAATCCCGGCAATATAGGGAAAAGGGAAAATGTGGTCAAAGTGGTAGCGATGGCGAAAGAGAAGAATATTCCTCTTCGAATCGGTATCAATGCAGGTTCTCTTCAGGAACGTATTTTAGAAGAATATGGCGGACATCCTACGGCGGAAGGCATGGTGGCGAGTGCGTTGGAAAATGTAAGGATATTGGAAGAAGAAAATTTCCGAGACATCGTCATTTCCGTAAAATCCACAGATGTGCCGATGATGGTGAAAGCAAACCGCATGCTTCATGAAAAAGTGGACTATCCTCTTCATTTGGGAGTGACTGAAGCAGGTACTTTATACAGAGGAACCATAAAATCTTCCGTGGGAATCGGTGCTCTGCTTTTGGACGGTATCGGTGATACAATAAGAGTATCTTTGACGGATGATCCGATAAAAGAAGTAAAAGCCGCCAAGGAAATATTGAGTGCCACAGGATTACAGCAATACGGACCGGTTCTCATATCATGCCCGACCTGCGGCAGAACTCAGATCGATATGATTGAAATGGCAAAAGAAGTAGAAAGAAGAATAGACAAATTGAAAATACCCATCCGCGTCGCGGTTATGGGTTGTGCCGTTAACGGCCCCGGAGAAGCTAAGGAAGCGGACTTCGGGATTGCCGGCGGAAAAGGAACGGGACTTCTTTTTAGAAAAGGCAAGGTTCTGAGAAGTGTTCCGGAAGCAGAATTAATTGACGCTTTAATGGAAGAAATTGAAAAATACGAAAATAAAGGAGAATAACTATGCTGGCATCCGAATTATACAGTCCTACTTTGAGAGAAATTCCTTCTGATGCGGTGGTCATCAGCCATAAATACATGCTTAAAGCAGGAATGATGAGAAAAATTTCAAGCGGATTTTATGCTTTTTTGCCGTTGGCCTTTCGTTCTATCCGCAAAGTGGAAAATATAATAAGAGAAGAAATGGCGGCAATCGGTTCCCAAGAAATATTGATGCCGATTGTACAGCCTGCCGAACTTTGGCAGCAGTCTGGGCGTTGGGAAGTCTACGGAGAGGAAATGATTAAACTTCTTGATCGTCACGGCCATGAATATTGTCTGGGACCTACTCATGAAGAATTGATTACTGCACTGGTACATATGGATATTTCTTCCTATAAGCAGCTTCCCGTTTCTCTCTATCAGATGCAGAATAAATATCGTGATGAAAAAAGACCGCGTTTCGGACTGATGAGAAGTCGCGAGTTTATCATGAAAGATGCCTATACTTTTGATAAAGATCAGGAAGGGCTGGATAAACAATATAAACTGATGTACGAAGCATATACAAAAATTTTCACCCGCTGCGGTTTGAATTTCAGACCTGTAGTGGCTGATTCCGGTGCCATCGGAGGAACGGGTTCTCATGAATTTGAAGTCATTGCCGATTCGGGAGAAGCGGATATTGTTTATTGCAAAGATTGTGACTTTGCGGCAAATACGGAAGCTGTGGAACCGAATGTACTGACCTCTGATATTCACAACGAGAAAGAAAAAGAAATCGTAGAAACACCGGGGCAGCATACGATAGAAATGGTATGTAATTTTTTACATGCTCCGGTGAAACAATCGATAAAAGCGGTTGTATATAAATTGGATGACACTGTTGTTCTTGCTATGGTTCGGGGAGATCATGAAGTCAACGAAGTCCGTCTTCAAAATTTATTTCATGCCGTAAATCTGGAAATGGCATCAGAAGAAGATTTGAAGCGCTGCGGACTGACGGCAGGTTATATAAGTCCGATAGGCCTTAAAGCGGTTGAGAATTTTGAAATTGTGGCAGATAAAACCGTCATGGAGATGGAAGATGCCTGCTGCGGCGGAAATGAAACGGACAAGCATTTTATTCATGTCAATCCGAAAAGAGATTTTGACAGTCATGTAAAGGTAGAAACCATCCGGCTTATTACGTCGGAAGATGTCTGCCCCGTTTGCGGCGGACGAATTGAGCTGAAAAAGGGAATCGAAGTGGGTCAGGTTTTTAAGCTCGGCACAAAATACAGTGAAAAACTGGGATGCACTTATTTAGACAGCAATGGAAAATTGAAGCCGATGATCATGGGGTCTTACGGAATCGGTGTTACCCGCACCGTTGCCGCATCAATTGAACAAAACCATGACGATGACGGAATCATTTGGCCTGTGGCGATTGCTCCTTATGAAGCAGTCATCATACCGGCAAACAATAAAGATGAAGATGTGATGAAAGCAGCCGAGCGTTTATATGAAGAGATGGAAGATTATCATGACGAGTTCGTTTTGGATGACAGAAACGAAAGAGCAGGCATCAAATTTAAAGATGCGGATCTGATCGGATATCCTCTTCGTATTACCATCGGTAAAAAATGGAAAGAAAACGGTATGGTTGAAATAAAATTGCGCCGAAGCGGAGAAGTAAGGGAAGTTCCGCTGTCCGAATGTAAATCCGAAGTACTCCGAATGCTTAAAGAATTGCATGAAAAGAACTTGTAACAAGAGGAATTGTCATGGACGAGGAAGAATTAAAGCGATTGATAGAAAAAGCAAAAAAAATCGATAAAAATATGGCAGCTCTTTTTCAAGAAGAATGGACAGGTTCAAAAAAGCCGGCACAAGAAAAAACGGAAGCGAATATTCCTGTTTATGATGCTGAAAAAGAAGAAAAAAATATAGAGGATTTATCTGAATTAATTAAGAAATATCAGATTTTTTCCAAGAAATAGCCGATTTTATCGGTTGACGAATCTGATAAAAAGGTGTGATGGTCGATGATGGAAGAATTGCGAGGAATTGTTAAAACGATTGTATTCACCAGCGAAGATCAATCGTTCTGCGTTTTCCGCATGAATGAACGTGAAAGCGGGGACTCCGTTACAGTTGCAGGATCTGTCATAACGCCCTATGTAGGAGAAAATGTATCGGTTCGGGGATGCTGGGAACGGCATCCTCGTTTTGGCATGCAATTGAAAGCGGAATCTTTGGAACAGATAAAACCGGAAAAGACCGATGAAATAGAAAAATTTTTAGCTTCCGGAATGATAGCGGGAATCGGGCCTTCCATTGCAAAGAAAATAGTGGATCATTTCGGAAAAAACACATTGGACATATTTGAAAATCATATTGACGCACTTTCCGAAGTCCCCGGTATCGGAGAAAAGACTTTGGAAAGGATAAAAAGCTCTTATGCAGGAGTGGGGATTTTGCAGGAACTAATCATGTTTTTACAGTCTCTCGGCATACCGGAACATTTTGCCGTATCCATGAACCGGATGTATGGAGAAGATGTGATGCAGGTTATCAGAGAAAATCCCTATCGCATGGTGAGAGAAATATCGGGACTGGGATTTAGAAATACGGACAAAATTGCCCTTTCCGAGGGCACTTCCCCGGAAGATAATGAACGTATCGTTCAAGGGATTTTTTATATTCTGATGCAAATATCGAATAACGGGCATACTTGCGGCCCGTCAGAACGGGTCTATGAAGCGGCAGCCAAAGTACTGAATCTGGATAAAGAAACTGTTTCCGCTATTGCAAGAGAGGCGGTAGAAAGCGGAGAGATCCCTTCCGCCGTCTATGAAATGGAAAGATATTTATATTTGCCTTATTTATACGAAGCGGAAACGGAATCTGCTTTACGTATTAAAGATATGATGGAATATGACAGTTCGCTTGGAAGCGCTGCCTTGGCTATAGAAAAATTTGAAAGAGAACATGATCTTTCTCTTGCGGAAGAACAGAAAGATGCTGTAAAAAAAGCAATGGAAGCAGGGGTCATGATTATTACCGGCGGCCCGGGCACGGGGAAAACCACTTTGATACAGGCCATCATTGTCGCAGTGGAGCAATACGGACTGACCGTTCGCTTAATGGCGCCCACCGGCAGGGCGGCAAAACGTCTTGCCATCTCAAGCGGCAGAGATGCCGATACTATTCATAAAGCTTTGGAAGCATCATTAAGAGAAAAAGGCGGCACTTATTTTGACAAAAACGAATCAGATCCGTTGGAAGAAGATTTAATTATTGTCGACGAAGCTTCCATGGTGGACATATCTCTTTTCTATCATTTGCTTTGTGCAATGAAACAGGGGGCCCGATTGATTCTTGTAGGCGATACCGAACAGCTGCCGCCGGTAGGTCCCGGCACGCCTTTAAAAGATTTGATACGATGGAAAGCAGTTCCCGTAGTCGAATTGAATCATATTTTCCGACAAGAAGAAGGAAGCGGAATTATTGAAAATGCAGTCCGTATTCGGAAAGGAAAATCCTGTATACCCGATGAAAAAGGAGAGTTTCAGGTCATATCCGTCCAAGATGATGAAGATGCCTATCAGGAAGTGATGAATTTATGCAGCGAACTGGCCTACGGCAAGGAAGAAAATAAAATGAGGGTGCAAGTGCTTTCACCGATGTACAGAGGCGTTTGCGGCGTGGATAATTTGAATCGCTCCATACAAAAAATGATCGGAGGCAAAGAATTAGAAGAACATACCAAATACATGCCCGGCGATAAAGTGATGCAGACCAAAAATGATTATGAAAAAGGCATATACAACGGAGATATCGGTATCGTCTGGGCAGTGACGCCTCAAAAGATATTTGTCCGTTATCCTGAAAAAGAAATAATTTACGAAGGACAGGAAAAATTTGATATTCAATTGGCTTATGCAGTGACGGTCCACAAGAGCCAAGGAAGTGAATATGATACGGTTATTTTTGTGCTCCGGTCTTCTCAATACATTATGTTGCAAAGAAATCTTTTATATACAGGGATAACAAGAGCAAGAAAAAAGACAGTTCTGATTACGACAGAACAAGCCCTGCGGAGAGCCGTACAAAATTCCGAGACCGATAACAGATACGGTTTATTTTTGCCTCTGTTGCAAAATGAGGTTCAGTAATGGGGATTTTTACAGACATTTTGGACATTGTATATCCCGAAACCTGTCCGGGCTGCGGCAAGGCGATATCGGAGAGTGCATGGTGCAAATCTTGTGTCAGAAAATTTTGGAATCCTCGGATGATATCATCGTCTCCCTCCAAATACCTTTGGGGCTGCTATACACTGTGCAATTACATTGAAGGTGTGAGAAAAGTCCTTATCAGATTGAAATATGGCGGAAAAAGGGAAATGAAAAAAGCCTTTCCCGAATTACTCGATCAATTTCCTTGGCAGGAAAGGCTTTCCGATTGCTCAAAAGTGATTCCCGTCCCGCTGGCAAAGGACAGACGTAAAGAACGAGGATATAATCAGGTAGACTTGATTTTTCAAGAATGGATGGAAAATAATAAAAGAAACTATATGCCTGATGCCATGATCCGCATGAGAAATACAAATACCCAATCTCTTCTGTCCAAATCGGAACGATATGCCAATATAAAAGGCGTGTTTCATATTAATAAAGGCGTGGATGTGAGGGGAGAAAATATTCTTCTCGTAGACGATATATATACGACCGGTGCTACCATGGAAGCGGCTGCCCATGAATTGAAGCGGGCAGGTGCAGGAAAAATAGTGGGACTTACGATCGCCAGCGGCGCCAAATGAAGTCGCTCCGAGCAATGATGAAGAACAGGTTCTGTACATGGAATTGATTTCATGAAAACCCGCTTTTAACTGATTTTTTGAATTTCTCTCGGCTTGTTTTGAAATTATATTTGAATTACATTGCATTGAAAAACCATCCCTGCCGATTGATTCGGTAAGGATGGTTTTTTGATTGAAGGAACAGATTATTTTCCGAATTTAAATCCGCCCAGCATATCTGCGGCTTTTTTCAAGTCGTCGGCAGATACATTATTTATCACTTTCTGAACCGTTTCTTTATCAAGACCGAGTTTTTCACAAACCGTATCGATATTTTCTCCGTTGGCCAGATATTCTTTTACTTTCTGAATCATTTCGGTACTGAGTTCCATGACAGCCTCCTTTTGAATAAAATAATATAAATGACTTCATTTATATTTTATTATAAAATGACCGGAAAAAACAATCTCCTTTTCGAATAAAATCGATAATTATTTTTTATAGATCAAAAGAGTCATATAAGCTTTATGATATAATATTAGCAATCATATTTGAGAAATACGGGAGGATTTATGAACGCATTTGCTCAGCTTGGAATTAGGGAAGAATTGGTTCAAATTCTTTATAAACAGGGAATAAAAACACCGTCGGATATCCAAAGTGCGGCGATTCCCGCCATACTTAAAGGAAAAGACGTGCTCGGGCGTTCAGAAACGGGAACAGGAAAAACATTGGCTTACCTGCTTCCTTTGATGCAGCAAATTGACACGGAAAAAGGATATATGCAGGTGCTTATCATGACACCCACCAGAGAATTGGCAAAACAGGTATTTGAAGTGCTGCGGATTTTTGCGGAGGCCATGGGAATCGATGGGGCGGATATTATCGGAGGCCGTACCATTGAAAACCAGATACAGAAATTGAAAAGAGATCCACATTTTATCATCGGGACACCGGGTCGTTTGGCAGATCATGTAAGACGCCGCAGTTTGGATTTATCCAATATAAGAACGATTGTCCTCGACGAAGCCGATCAAATGCTGGCGGCAGGATTCAGAGAAGATATTGATGCATTGATAGATCAAACTCCGAAGAAACGTCAAATTTTGTTGTTCAGTGCGACGATGCCGATTGAAGCAAAAAAATTGGCTCACAAATATATGAAAGCTGCTTCCTTTATTGATGTAGCACAGAAAGCGGTGGCCTCCACCGTAGAACAACGGGTCTACGAAACGACAAAAACACGTAAAGCAGCTTTGCTCAAGCATCATTTGAAAGAAATGAATCCTTATATGGCCGTCGTATTTTGCAATACTCGTGAAGGTGCGCACGAACTGGCGGCGAAATTGCAGCAGGAAACCGATCTTATTGTGGATGAAATTCATGGGGATATGACACAAGGTCAGAGGAATCAGGTGATCCGAGATTTTGAAAAAGCAAAGATCCAAGTTCTTGTTGCGTCCGATATTGCTGCCCGCGGCCTTGATGTGGAAGGCATTACCCATGTGTTTAATTATGAAATACCGAAGAATCTGGAATATTATATTCATCGCATCGGAAGGACGGGAAGAGCAGGAAGTACCGGTGTTTCCATCACTTATGCTACACCGGAAGACGGAACGCTTTTGAGAAAACTGGAAAAATCAATAAAAGAAACGATTACGAAATATGATGAAAAAGGAAATATCCGCAGGGTAAGACAGGGTGTGGCGAAGAAAAAAGTTGTTCTGCCGGGAATGTATAAACCGACAAAGAAAAAGGAACATAAGGCGCTCGGACATAAAGGAAATGATATGAGAAAAAAGAAAAAGAGTGATGAAGGTAAGACGGGAAGACGCAGCAGATAATTTTATATAAATGAAAATACGGATTTTTGACGGAATCATCCGTATTTTTTTACTTTTTCCGACTATGATACAATGGACATGTTCGAGGTGGTTGACTATGAAAAAAGAATATCGGCAATCCTTATTCCTGCTGATTGCATTGACAGTACCCTTCGGCCTCGGAGGAGTTTTGGTTGATACTTCTTACTCTTTATGGATGGGGACAATTCTCTTTTTCTTGGCAGGATGGATAATGCCTTTTTTTTACTACATGATTCAAAAACGGCGGACAAAAATAGAATACGGCGGATATCGCGGTGCCGCTCATTTGGTGATATGGCCGGTAAGTTCTGTTTTTGCCGCTGCCTTATTATGGTATTTTCTTGATGTATTTCAAAGATTGAATTCAGATAACAAAATTCTGTTTATTCTTTCTGCTTTTTTGATCATGACGGCTTTGATTGTTATTTCATTTGCTGCCGCTTATTATTCGGCAAAATGCTATTTTCGATTGAAAGATAAAGAATTTTTACGTAGATGGCTGGCAGTATGCTTTTTTACGGGATTGATTCCCG
>URAA01000060.1 GCA_900545785.1 uncultured Dialister sp.
ATATTCCTTGAATCAAGTTTTCAAAAATAATTTTATCTTGTAATAAAAAAGAGAGATTCTTCTTTTTTGAGAATCTCTCTTTTAAATCAGATAATACTGTTTCTCTCTTTTTCAAGCTCTGTTGCTGCGAAGTCTTTCATGCCAAGTTACCCAGATCGAAGTCGCAACACAAACCGAGGAATAGGCTCCGGAAATAAAACCAATCAGCATCACCAACGCAAAATTTCTTGTCGTATCTCCGCCGAAAAGATATAAAGAGGCGACACAAAACAGAGTCGTAATCAACGTATACATCGATCTGCGAATGGTCTGATGAATGGAATCATTTGCCAAAGTAGCAAAGCTTTCTGTTCTTTTATGGGTATGCATGGCCTCTCTGATACGGTCAAAAATAACGACGGATTCATTCATGGAATATCCGAGAACAGTAAGAATGGCCGCCAAGAATGAAGCATCCACTTCCAGTTGGAAGAAAGCAAAAACGCCGAGAACGATAAGAATATCATGGATAATCGCCACGATAGCAGAAAAAGCAATCCGATGCTCGAAGCGGATGGTCATATACAAAATCATCGCCGTAAAAGAAAGAAGTACATTTAAAAGCGTATTTTCCGTCACTTCCGAACCGATGACGGCGCCTACCGTTTCAACTCGCTTTACTTCCGCTTCTCCTACACTGCCGTTGATATGGCTCACAACCGTCTGCGCTTCATCAGAACTCAAGTTGCGGGTGCGGATGATGACGTCATTTCCCGTTTCTCCTTCTATATCGCCTGACAGCTGAATGACTGCCGTTTCCAGACCGTCTTCGCGAAGTCCGTCCCGGACTTGTTCGACCTTCACGTTTTTAGGGAATGTCAATTCTAAAATGGTACCGCCCGTGAAATCAATCCCCCAATTAAAACGGAATACGATGATAGAAATAACGGACAAAATCACCAACAAAGCAGAAAAGGAAAGCCATATCTTCCGATGACTGATTACATCAAAATTTTTAAACATGATCCACATCCCCCTTTTTACCGCCAAACCACCAGGGATTATGAATCCAATTAGCATCAATCAAAAACATCAGTAAGGTGCGGCTCACCGTAATTGCCGTAAACATAGAAACGGCAACACCAAGTCCCAAAGAAAATGCAAAACCTTTCACCGTTGCACTTCCCAAGAAAAACAAGATGCAGGATGTAATAATAACCGTCATATTCGCATCAAAAATAGTGACAAATGCACGTTTAAATCCTGACTGCACCGCCAGTCTTAAAATTTTCCCCGCCGCAATTTCTTCTTTGAATCTTTCAAATATAAGAACATTCGCGTCGACCGCCATACCGATGGATAAAATGATACCTGCGATACTCGGCAATGTCAGAGTCGCATTCAAAACATAAAGGATTCCCAAAAGAATCAATACATACACCAGAAGGGCCGTATCCGCAACAAAACCGGATATACGGTATACCAAAAGCATAAACAAAACAACCAAAGAAAGACCGATGGTAAAGGCCACGACGGATTTGTCTTTAGAGTCCTGTCCTAAAGAGGGGCCCACCGTTCTGACTTCCAAAACGGAAACTTTGACGGGAAGCGCACCGCTTCTCAAGAGAATGGCCAGATCTTTGGCTTCTTCCAAGGTACGCTGACCGGTTATCACTGCACTTCCTCCCGTAATCGCTTCATTGACGACAGGATTTGTCAGCAATTCACCGTCAAGATAAATGCCGATGTGACGGCCTACATTGGCAGCTGTCAGCCGGGCAAATTTATCTCCGCCTTCGCTGCTGAACTGAAGAGCCACAACAGGCTGTTTGTTTTGTCCCATCTGCTCTCTTGCATCTTTCAAATCTTCTCCGGTCAGTCGGACATTTCCCTCTTCATCCTTAAATTCAAGGACTGCCGTCTTTCCGATTGTTTCGATGGCCTTTTTCGGATCTTTTTCCCCGGGAAGCTCGATGATGATACGCCGAGCTCCTTCACGTTGGATAATAGGCTCTGTCAATCCCATTTCATTGACCCGTTTTTGCATGATATTGATGACCTGTGTAATGGCTTCAGGCGTGACTTTATTCTGTTCCGTATCTTCTGCCTGCATAACGATATGAGTCCCGCCCTGAAGATCAAGGCCTTGTCTGATATTTCCTGCAAGCCAGCCCACCGTTCCTGCAAAAACGCCAATAATGGCAGCTATCACCAAGAAGAATTTAAACAAGGCTCCCTTTCTCAAAGAACTTGCCCTTTTTTTCTCCAAAACTTCATCCCCTTTTAAATAATTTGTTTCTCTGTAACTATTTTTGTAACTTTTCTATCATGTACAGTCGTCGGAACAGAATCAATTACCTGAAAATCCCATACGACCGCCACTCGCTTCTCATCAGAGATTTGCTGTAAGAATCTGTCGTAATAACCCGCCCCCATTCCCAAGCGCGTATGGTCTTTACCGCAGGCTACGGCGGGAATCAGCAATAAATCTAATTTCTCAGGGGACATTATCTCATATCCGGCGGGAAGATTTCGCAGCCCGAGAGGTCCCTTCTCAAAATGATCCATGGAAGTCAGCCGACCCGCTTCCAACTGCCTGTTTTCTTTGCAAACGGGAATGTAAATCTCTTTTCCGTCTTTCAAAGCATACCGGATAAATTCATCCAGATTGGCTTCTCCCTTCATTGCCAGATATGCCATGATACTTTTTGACTCTTTATATTCAGGTAAAGAAATAATATTGGACAATAACGTTTCCGACCATTCTTCAATTGTTTCAGCAGAAAGAGCCCGCCTCAGGGCGAGCATCTTTTTACGAAGTTCCTGCTTTTCATTTTGAAAAATAGAACTTTCTTGTATCATTTTTTGTCCTCGTTGATTACTTTTCCGTTTTCATCAACTTCTACAACTTCTTCTACCACTTCAGTGCCGGCATCTTCCGGATTATCAACCTCTACAACTTCTTCTATGACTTCCGTTTCCACATTGGAATCTTTTTTCGCTTTCATCGACGCTTCCGGGTTCATATCTGCCGCACCGATGGCTGCCGCCCCCGCACTTTTTGCAGCTTCTTCGTCAATCAAATCGACATCGCCACGTTGAACTGCTGTTTTTTCCACTTTGATAACTGTTTTGGGAGCTATTTCCAATTCCACATATTTATCACGCAAAACTTTGATCGTACCGTGGATACCGCCGGATGTTACAACATGATCACCCTTTTTCAAGGAAAGGAGAAAACGCCCTCTTTCCAGCTGCATTTTTTTCTGCGGCCGGTGTAAAAAGAAATAGTAAATAACAATCAATATCAGAATCGGCCAAAACATGCCTAAAATATCCATAACATTATACATTTGTATTCACCTCCATGCATTATACTGTTTATTTTACCACAGCAAAAAAGTATTGTCTGTATAAAAATCCACATATATTTAACATATCAAATATCTCTTCCGGTCATTATTTTACATAATTCATCATGAAATTTTGCCTGAAATCGGAAAATGTACCGTCAATGATTGATTTTCTCATGTCTCTCATAAATTGTAATAGGAAATACAAGTTATGAATGGTAACTAAGCGGAATGCCAAGAGTTCTTCCGCTTTATATAAATGCCGGATATAAGCCCTTGTATAATGACGACATGTGTAGCATCCGCAATTTTCTTCCAAAGGAGTGAAATCACGTTCGTATTGCTTGTTTTTCATATTCATACGCCCCGTATGAACCATTGCCATTCCGTTTCTTGCCACTCTTGTAGGGAATACACAATCGAACATATCCACACCGCGGGCAACGCCTTCCACCAAGCAATCGGGGGTACCTACGCCCATTAAATATCTCGCCTTGTTTTTGGGAATCCATTCCGTCGTATTTTCCAGAATATCATACATTACATCATGAGGCTCACCTACGGAAAGCCCGCCGATCGCAATTCCGTCAAAAGGCATATCCGCTATGGCAAGTGCGCTTCGTTTCCTTAAATCTTTATACATACCGCCCTGGACGATACCGAACATGCCCCGATCATTTCTTACATGGGCTTTTATGCATCGTTCTGCCCAACGGCTTGTTCTTTCCGTCGATTTTTCGGCATATTCATAATCGGCAGGATAAGGAATACATTCATCAAATGCCATGGCAATGTCGCTGCCGAAATCTTCTTGCGCTTTTATGGACACTTCGGGAGATAAAAATTGCTCAGACCCGTCTAAATGAGACCGGAAATATACACCTTCTTCCGTTATTTTTCTCATGGCACCCAAGCTGAATACCTGAAATCCGCCGCTATCCGTTAAAATTCCTTTCGGCCAATTCATAAAACGATGCAATTCTCCGGCCTCACGTATCAAATCGGGCCCGGGCCGTAAAAACAAATGATATGTATTGGACAATATAATCTGGGCACCCATCTCTTCCAATTCTTCCGGCGTCACGGTTTTTACGGTTGCCTGCGTTCCGACCGGCATAAACATGGGTGTAGTAAAAGTACCGTGAGGCGTATGTAAAAGTCCCGCTCTCGCTCCGGTTTTCGAATCTTCCGCCACTAATTCATAATTTACAATCATATCCGCCTCTTATCTTAAACTATATTTTCACCGTACAGTGCAGCATGCAAAGATTGTTTCCGTTTTTACAATATCATCCTTTGCATGGAATTATCTGATAAACATAGCATCACCGAAAGAGAAAAATCTGTATTTTTCCTTAACCGCTTCTCTATAGGCGGCCAAAATATGTTCTTTCCCTGCAAATGAAGCCATCATCATGATTAATGTGGATTCCGGCAAATGAAAGTTGGTGACGATAGCATCTGCCATATGCCACTGATAGCCGGGGTAGATATACAAATTTGTCCAATGACTGCCTGCAGAAACTCTTCCTCTCTGTCCCGCCGATTCCAGAGTTCTCACGGATGTGGTTCCCACCGCAATAATACGCCGTCCTTCTTCTTTTGCTTTGTTAATGCGGTCTGCCGTTTCTTCATCTATCGTATACCATTCACGATGCATTTCATGATCTTCTATATTTTCTTCCTCTACCGGACGGAATGTACCGATACCTACATGAAGCGTCACAAATAAAAGTTCCGCTCCTCTCTTTTTCATTTCTTCCATCAATTCGGGAGTAAAATGAAGACCTGCCGTAGGTGCGGCGGCGGATCCTTTAAACTTAGCATACACGGTCTGATAGTCACTTTTATTTTCCAATTTCTTATGAATATACGGAGGGGTAGGCATTTCTCCCATACTGTCAAGCCATTCGTCAAAATCCCCTTCATAATGAAATTTGACAAGCCGTCCTCCGAATTCAGTTTTATCTAAAACCGTACATGAAAATTTTTCAGAAAACTCTATTTCTTGTCCGGGAAGGGCTTTTCTTCCGGGATTTACAAGAATTTCCCACACATCATCCCCTTTGGGCGTCAGCAGAAGTGCTTCCACTTTGCCGCCCGTGTCTTTTTTCTTTCCGAATAATCGGGCAGGAATAACTTTTGTATTATTAAAAACAAAAACATCTCCCTTTCGAATTTCGTCAAGAATATCTCTAAAATGATGATGTTCCCATTCACCGGTATTCCTGTCCAAAACAAGGAGTCGGCAAGAATCTCGCGGTTCTGCCGGTTCTTGGGCGATCAACTCTTTCGGCAAATCATAATCAAACTCTTCAAGCTTCATTCTTTATTTATCTCCATTTATTATTTTCTTTGTCAATATACATAAAACTTTTTAATCAGTAAAGTTTTTCAATTTTTGTTCCCGTAAAATAGTGGGCTAAGATCTTTTTATAATAATCTTTTCCGTCCCCATGTTTTTCCGCCATGGCTTGGGCTCCCCACTGAGATAATCCCAAACCGTGGCCATACCCGTATCCGGTAATAATAATATTTTTCCCTTTTGCGGAAATATCAAAAAGTGTGCTGTTCAATCCGAAAATTCCTTGCAGTCTTTCTCCGGAAATTTGTTTTTTTCCGTTCTTTCCGCTTATTTCAAAAAACTTCACTCGTCCGGAGATTCCCCTGTCTTTGGACTTTTTATTTCCCATTTTTAAGGGCGACAGAATAATCTTTTTTATTTTTCCAACATTATATCCTGCTCCCGCAAGTGCATCGGTAAACTTGTCCAAGGGAACGGTTTTTGTCCACATTTTATTTACGACACCGCTGCTTTCTTCTTTGACCCCCCGTAAATAGGATATGTGTGTTCCCCATACATTCTCACTGTTTTCCGTATGTCCGCCGCCATTGGCATGAAAAAGAGCATCAATCGCCTTTCCCCCATAGGTAATGACCTCTCCTGCCGTATCCATGACTGCCTTATTTGTTTTGGCTGTTTCTACTCCCACGCCTTGATATACTTGAGAGCGTGTATCATCTGTCAGATCGTATCCGGAAGAACGATATCCGTTTTTATGAAACAGGGCATAAGTACGGGCCGCCACGGCCTGTGCTTTGATCGCATCCGTTTCCCACGAAGGAACGATTTCGCTGGGCACCACCCCTTGAAGATATAATTCAAGCGGCACTACATTAACCACCGTCAGTCCGCTGCTTTGGGGAGACAAAATAACCTTCATTTTTCCCCGATATTGATTTCCCTTGACTGCAAAAGCGGCTTTATCGTTTCCCGTAGAAAGATATATCGGGCCGTCAAAAGTCTTCCCGTCAACGGAAATCTTGTTCCCCTTTCTCTTCATGGTCAGCGTCTTTCCATTGCCATAGGTATTTTTCTTCTTATCTTTCCCGTCTATATAAAAATTTTGCAGTCCCATAATTTTTACCTCTTCCCGTTCTGAAAGAAGACCGATTTCAATTTCCGGAGAACTTTCTTTTTTCGGTTTTTCATAAACTTTCTCAACCTTTTCCTTTACGGATGCCGGTTTCGATACGGTTTTCTCTTTAGCGTTTACGGGCTTCAGATCAATAATTTTTGCACCTTTCAGTGTCTTATCCGATTTCATTGCTTCCTTCTTCAGTTTATCGGTTTTTTGAGCTTTTAAATCCGTCTTTTTCAAAACCGTTGCTTTTTGAACAGATGCTTTGCGACGAACGGGGATTTCTTCGGCGGATACATGGTATATCCGGAAAAATGTTATCCCGATCAGCAGTAAAAAGAAATAAATAATTTTTCGATTCATATCATTACGACCTCATTTCTTATCATTCCGGCAATTTACTCACTGTCACGATCCGCCTCAAAAAGATTTCCCGCCCCGCGATTTGTATCCCAAGGCAAGCCCAAATGCTCATATGCAAGTTTGGTTGCAATTCTGCCTCTCGGTGTCCGGGAAATAAAACCGATTTGCATCAGATACGGTTCACATACATCCTCTATGGTCGCCCGCTCTTCACTGACCGAAGCTGCAATTGTATCAATACCGACGGGACCGCCGTTAAATTTCACGATAAGTGCCTTTAACACTTCTCTGTCCATTAAGTCAAGACCAATCTCATCCACATGAAGAGATTCCAATGATTCGGCGGCAATATCTTTAGAAATGATTCCGCCTCCTTTGACTTGGGCAAAATCACGAATACGTTTTAAAAGGCGATTTGCAATTCTCGGAGTCCCTCTGGCTCTGACCGCTATTTCTTCAGCTCCCGACTCTTCAATTTCTATATCTAAAATGCCTGCCGCCCTTATGATGATATGCCGTAATTCTTCTGCCGTATAAAATTGCATATGATTGATAATTCCGAATCTGTCTCGAAGCGGTGCCGATAAAGCTCCTGCTCTCGTTGTTGCCCCGATCAATGTAAAAGGAGGGAGTTCAATACGGATGGAATTGGAGCCCGTCCCCTTTCCCATCACTATATCTAAAGCAAAGTCTTCCATGGCGGGATATAATATTTCTTCTACACTTCGATTTAATCTGTGAATCTCATCAATAAAAAGTACATCATGTTCCTGCAAGGTCGATAAAATAGCTGCCAAATCCCCGGGACGCCCGATCGCAGGACCGCTGGTCACTTTGAACTGGACATTCAATTCATTGGCAATAATTTTCGCCATTGTCGTTTTCCCTAAACCGGGTGGTCCGTAAAGGAGTACATGATCAAGCGCTTCTTTTCTTGATTTGGCTGCTTCTATGTATACCTTCAGATTCTTTTTAAAAGAAGATTGGCCGATATAATCCCCCAATGTTTGAGGTCTGAGAGTCTGCTGCCACTCATCACGCTTCATTTCTTCCCGTGCCATGATCCGGCCTTCTCCGCCCAGTACATCTATATTGTTTTCTCCACCAAGACTTTTTATGTATTTGTTATTCATGAAAATTCCTTCCGTTATCCATTCTGATGAACATGAAACACTCCGGCTCACCGTTCTCCGAATTCACGAAGTACGCCGCTTACCAGCTGTGACACATTGTCATAATCAGGAGCAATTCTTTTCAGTATCGGTAAAACCTCAGCTTCATCATAGCCTAAGACCTGCAGATATTTGCTTGCTTCTCCGATGATTCCCGTATCGGAAGATACTCCCGAAGATACCGTGTTTTCTATTTCCGTCGTCTCGAAGGCACCCACCTTATCCTTTAATTCTACAATAAGCCGTTCTGCCGTTTTTCTCCCTATCCCCGGCAATTGAGTAAGAGCCGTGATATCCTTATTTCTCACTGCTGCAACAAAAGATGAGGGTGCCATGGAAGATAAAATACCCATAGCCACTTTAGGTCCTATTTTAGAAACGGAAATTAAAATGAGAAACAAATCATATTCTTCCTGTTCCAGAAAGCCGTATAACAAAACGGCATCTTCTCTTACCGCCATATAAGTAAGGAGCCGGGCTTCCTCTCCTATATGAAGTTTTCCCCGATTCAAATCGGATATAAAAATCCTATATCCGATTCCGTTTGTCTCAATAAAACAAAAATCTTTAGAAAAACTTGTTACTTTTCCTTTTATATATCCAATCATTATTAACTCCCCAATA
>URAA01000061.1 GCA_900545785.1 uncultured Dialister sp.
GTGCTCTTCCGATCTCCGACAAGGACGGTATCGCTCCCCTGCTACGCACCATTTTTGACGATTCCGATTATATATCGCTCGTGTCCGGTCTTCCGAACGGTGCTTTCCGCAAAACTCATATAGAAGCTTTTTATAACTTAGCTCTTGAAAGAGATACATCAACGTTGAGCGGCTTATTTCCTTTTCTTGAATATCTCCGTAAATCAAGACAGGAATTTAAAACCGCCGCTCCCGCAGGAGAAAGCAATTCCGTCCGAATCATGTCCATTCATAAAAGCAAAGGCCTTGAATTTCCCGTGGTGTTCTTGGCGGATACGGCAAAGAAATTTAATACCATGGATTTAAGAAATGTAGTTGTTGTCGATAAAAGCATGGGAATCGGTATTCATTATCTGGATAAGAAACATCATGTCCGCTGGCCCACCTTATATCAGATCGCATTAAAAGCAAAATCCCTTAAAGAAACACAGGCCGAAGAAGCGCGACTCCTCTATGTGGCCATGACAAGAGCAAGAGATAAGCTTTACATCCTTGCCACTCAGAATGATTTCTTAAAGAATCTGCAAGGAAAATTAATTCCTCTCGCGGCCGATGAGAAGAAAAAGATGCATCCTTTGCCGGGTCATTTGACGGGAAACGGGAATTCCTTTCTTTCATGGCTTTTGCCTGCCGTTGCAAGACATAAGACAATGCTCCCTTTATGGGGATATACAAATCTTTCGCCGGTAACGGTAGAAGACGCCCCCTCCGACAAGGATACAAACTTTACTTTGGAAATCACACCTTACAAAGATTTACTTACCGAAGAAGAGATTCTCGGTGAAAACTCATCGGATGAATCGGATACACTTTCCGATAAAGAATATCCGGTCGATAAATTTCTTTCCCTCCCGGACATTCCCGTACCGTCTTGGCTTGATCATCAGCTTACATGGAAATATGATCATTCCGGTGCCGTGAATACGCCGGCAAAACTGACTGCTACTTCCGCTGTCCGATTGAGGGAACAGGAGGAGTCCCGCGCAGCGGATGAAGAACCTTTTGCATCGATCACTCTTGCACCTGACGTGGAAACCGGTGATGAACTCCCTTCCGACTACGCCGATCCGCCCGAATTTTTACGTGCGCCGTCGCAGATTTCGGGAACGGCTTACGGCACACTCATGCATAAAGCCATGGAACTTATCGATTTATCCCGTATACCGCCGGAAGAATCCGCTCTCCGTGAAGAAATCACGGCCCTCTATGAAAAAAACGAATTCACTTCCGATGAAAAAGACAGTCTTCTCCGCCGCTCCGGATTACATTCTCCCATAGAAAGTATTCTGCAATTCATGACAAGTCCGCTGGGATCTGCTGTAAAGAACGCCGACAAGGTGAGAAAAGAACTTGCTTTCTCTTGTCTTTTCCCTGCTGCCCCTTACTACCCCGCTTGCGAGGAAGGGGAAAAAATATTTCTTCAAGGCGTCATGGACTGCCTCTTGGAAAAAGACGGCAAATTAATCATCATTGACTATAAAACAGATCATGTGAAAACTGAGGATGAATTGCGAAAACATTACAAAGTACAGCTCCTCATTTATAAGGAAGCGGCAGAACAGATATTGAAAAAACCGGTCGTCGGATTATATATCTGGTCCTTCCGGCTGAACAGAATGATTGCCATAGATAATGCATAATAAAAAGAACCCGCCCTGATGTATCCCGAAAAGTCGGACCAAAAGTCGGACTTTAGGACTTCCCATCGGGCGGGTCTTTTTTATTTCAATTTATTTCACTACATCCAATTCGGGCCTTCTGTCTTTGAAAACATGGATGGTTTCTCTGATTTGACTGATGACTTCCGTATCAATTTCTCCCACGGCAATTCCTTCTTCACTCCCGAGAGTGCATACATCATTCCCCCAAGGATCCAGTAACAAGGAGTTTCCCGCATACTGTGCCTTTCCGGAAATGCCTCCCTGATTCACCGCGCAAAGATACATCTGATTTTCCACCGCTCTTGCACGGGTCAGTATATTCCAGTGAAATACCCGTGCTTCCGGCCATGCGGCAGGAATGAAAAATAAATCTGTCTCTCCTTCCAGCACCGACCTGCGGATCAGTTCGGGAAAACGGATATCATAACATAAAACCATGGAGCAGGAAATTTCGTCCAGCTTGAAATGTACCGTATGGTTGCCGCCTTTAAAAAATATCGGCTCTTTCGCAAAAGAAAACCCGTGAACTTTGTCATATTCGGCAATGTTTTCGCCGTTTCTGTCAAAAATATAAGATCGATTATAGACATCATCACCGATTAAAACTGCTGCCGACCCTGCCACCAGATTGACCCTGTGTTTTTTTGAAAATCCGGAACAAAATTCCTTTGTCCTCTCCCCTTCTTTGTCCGCCAGATCCTTTAATTTGTGGGAAATATAAAATCCCGTATTCCACGTCTCGGGAAGCACCAATATATCGGGCTCGTTTTCCATCGCTTTCTCCATGAGTTCCCGGGCATGTTCATAATTATAATCCGGATCTGCCAATTTTACCTGCATTTGTATGAGGGCAATTTTCTTTTTCATCTTCTTTGTCTCCCATATAATAATCTGTTTTCCTTTATCTTATCATTTTCGAAAAAATAAAACCCTGCTCTGCGGGAAAATTTTCTGCCGTCAGAACGAATATCCGGCAGAAATCATATAATTTCTTCCATCACCCGCATAATAATGTTTCGTTGCCATTTCCACATCATAGTATTCTCTGTCCAATATATTATTCACTGCCAGCTGTACCGATATATTTTCATTGACTTTATAGTTGGCATTCAGGTTTAACAGAAAATGTGCATCTGCCGACTTGAAATGCCCTGATTGGACTCCCGGTTTATTTCTTGCAGAGATGAACGTGCCGTCCATATGAACGGTCCACGGGTTGTTGGTATAGGTCAGCCCCGTATGGAAGAGATGGCGGGGCGTATCATAATTTCTTTCCCCTTCTACTTTTCCCGACTGCCACGTGTAATTCAGATATCCCGACCATTTATCACTAAAGGAATGATCCACTGCCAGTTCCACACCTTTTGTTGTGGCTTTCCCCATATTTCTGTATTCCGATTCATCTTCATTGAGGTCATAGACATCTATAAAGTCTTTCGTCTTGGCATAAAAGACATCTCCATGGAAATTTGTCCTGCCGTTGATCTTTTTCTTTACTCCCAGTTCCCAATTGTCCGTTGTCTCCGGTTCCAAGTCGGGGTTCGGCAGATATCCGTATCTCGTCGATTTTCTGTACACCTGATAAAGAAGGGGCGGATTGAAAGATTTTCCGAAAGAAAGATAGATGTTCGTATCCGCATCACGGGCATAACTTACGGAAAGTTTGGGAGAGAATTTGTAATAACTGCCGGACGCAAATTCTTCTCGCTCCTGATTATAATATTCGCTGTATCCTCCGTATTTCTTATAGTGATCATATCTTCCGCCGATATATGCCGTCCACCTGTCGCCGACATTCCACTTGTCTTGGGCATACAAAGACCATGATTTTGATTTCCCGCCCAATTTTTGATCATTCTCATTGGGAGTCACCTTGCTGTTCCATTTTTTCCAATCGGAGATCACCGTATATATAGTCTCGTCAAACTGTTCTTCCCCGTAAGAGGCGCCGAATAAAATAGTATGCCGGTTTATCTGCCATCTTTTATTGATATCAAAATTCCAGTTTTTTGAAGGATAAATCGTCTTTTTTCCGCCGCCGTTAAAATCGGAATCCAAACTTCCTTTTTTATAGTCCGGCTGGGTGTACCCGTCTTTCGTATAACGGGTCATTCCCCAATGGACATGTATTTTGTCTTTCTGATCGTTATATGTTAGCGAGTGCATATCATAAGTCCGTCCGCCCCTTGTTCCGTAAAAACTGCTGAACGGTGAATCATTGAAATCAATCCCCGGCCACAGCTGTTTTCCCGAATCATCCCGGACGTAGGAATTTGGATTTTCATATTTCCATGAATAATTGGAATGGAGATATTTATAAGTCAGTTTTCTGTCATCATCAAAATCATATCCGCCGCTGAAGCCGTAACTTTCGGACATGACCGCCTTATTTCCCCGCTCGCCCATAATCTTTTTTCCGTTCGCATCGGTTATTACGGTACTTAAAGGATACTGCCTCGCACCGGATACGACTGCCGGAAGATAACTGTTCCATCCGTCGGTAGAACGGCTTTCATAAAAAACGCCATAGGTAAATTTATCTTTCCTGCCGTTGATGTTGTATCCCTGCTTCACCGTGTTATGACTTCCGTAACCGAGATTGACCGCACCGTGTACCCCGTTTTCTTTTGATGACTTGGTCATGATATTGATGACGCCGCCTACGGCACGGCCGCCGTATAATGCGGATTGCCCGCCGCTTACGACTTCAATTTTACGAATATTTTCCACGGGAATCATATTCCAATCGACAGAGCCGTTCCAACCGCTGTTCATTTGCTGCCCGTCCACAAGAACCAGAATATCTTTTGATGTGTATCCTCTCAGATTGACACCGCCTTCTATCGTATCTTCCGCTTGCACGCCTGCTATGGCGGCAACTGCGGCGGCAGCGTTGGGAATATTTCTTTCCTTGATCTCTTTTTCCGTGATAATCTGCACCTGTGCCGGTACGTCTTGCGTATCTTCCGCCTGCCTCGTTGCTGTCACGGTCAGCCCCTTCAGTTCATAAACCGGCATAGGAGCCCCATATACGGCCGTTCCGCTCAACGATAATAAGACTGCTGCCAAAAGTACCCGTTTTGCCAATTCAAACCCCTCCCCTTCTTAATGTATTTAACTTAAGATCTTTTAACTTAACCATATCATAAATCTTATATATTGTTAAACTGACATATTTTATTTTTATTTATTTATAATAAAAAAGCCGCAATAAAACCGCCCCGTTTCAGAGGCGGTTTTCCCGTCTGTTTTTATTCAATTCCCAATTCCTGCTCAACCGCAGAAGCGATATCGCCGATAACACTTTCCAATTGATCTGTATCTTTACCTTCCCCCATGATACGAATGAGCGGTTCCGTACCGGAAGCACGAACCAATATGCGGCCGTCATTTCCCAATTCTGCTTTTGCCGCTTCTATGGCATTCCGTATCAATTCATTTTCTTCCCATCCGTTTTTGCTGTAAACAGTCACATTTTTCAAAATCTGAGGATAGGTGGTCATAAGTTGACGAAGCTTCGATAATTTTACTTTTGAATCCCGAAGTACGGACAAAGTTTGCACGGCAGTAACGAGACCGTCCCCGGTCGTATTGAATTCGGGGAAAATAATATGTCCCGACTGTTCTCCGCCGATAGAATAATTATGAGCTCTCATTTCCTCGAGTACATAGCGATCTCCTACCTTGGTGGAGACCGTTTTACAGCCGTATCGGGCAAGAGATTTTCCAAATCCCATATTGCTCATGACCGTATTTACCACCATATCATCATGAAGACGGTTTTCTTTTTTCATCTGCACCGCATTGATGAACATCAAATGATCTCCATCCAAGATTTCCCCGTTTTCATCGGCAAAGAGGCAGCGATCGGCATCACCGTCATTGGCAATTCCGCAATCGGCTCCAAGTTTCACCACCATTTTTTGAAGGGTTTCCATATGGGTGGATCCGCAATCCTTATTGATATTGACTCCGTCCGGCTCGCAGAAGAGCGCAGTCACTTCCGCTCCCAATTCGCGAAGAATATCCGGCAAAAAATCACCGGCTGCTCCGTTGGCGGAATCCGTTACGATTTTCATGCCTTTGAAATCACCTTTAACGGTAGAAATTATATATTCTTTATACTTCAGCGCCAATTCTTTTTTATGGCGGATCACACCGATATTTTCTCCGGTGGGACGGACAATTTCTTCCTCTTTCCTCAAGATGTTTTCTATTTCTTCTTCGGTTTTGTCCGGCAATTTATACCCGTTCTTGTCGAAAAATTTGATTCCGTTGTCGGGAAAAGGATTGTGGGACGCGGAAATTACCACACCCGCATCATATCCCATCGTTCTTGTCAAAAAAGCAATCCCCGGTGTCGGGATCACTCCCACAATATCCACATCCACGCCGGAAGCGCAAAGTCCTGCAGACAAAGCTGCCGTGATCATGGAACCTGATATACGCGTATCCTGTCCGATCAAAAAACGATGCCTTTTCTTTTCTCTGGAAAAATATGCACCGGCAGCACGGCCCAATTGATAAGCCAGTTCGGGCATCAGTGTTGAATTCACCACGCCGCGCACACCATCAGTACCAAACAATGTAACCATTGAATTTCCTCCACAACTTTAGTGACAGGAAATAGCTTACTTATGATATTCCCTGTCGCAAATTTCATTATGATACAACGGATTTCCGATTTCGTCAATCACTCGAAAATTATTCTTTTTCTATTTCTACAGTCACGGTGACCGATCCGGGTATGATTATACCGTTCTCCGGTTTGGGCAGATCTATCCTTCTCGTAACATCTTCTGCCGCACCGGTGATATCGATTTCTTCCGCCGTCAGCATATCATTTTTTTCAAAATAGCTTTCCGGTGCTTTCACGGTCGCCATCGGCGGATTAACCGTAATTTTCCCTACCTTATATCCGCTTGCGGGTTCACCTTTCAGAACCGCCTTGACCGGAATATTTTCCGTCTTCTGATCTTCTTTCATTTGAACCGATGCACGGACCCGGGTCGGCATGACATCGATGGATGTTACTGTATTCCCCGCCTCATCAAGGATATTGACGGCATCGAATTCTTCAAAATCTTTTGTTTTAGAGGACACGCTGACCGAAACAATCGCCCTGTTTGCCAGCTCCACCTGATGACTGGCTCCGGCGATCGTGATATATTCGGGAGTCACCGATTTCTTTTCCGCTTTGAATCCCTGTGGCGGAGTACCGATGAATTCCACTTGCGCAGGAAGTGATTTTACGGCATAGGTGTCGATAACCAGATCAAAATAAGAAATATCTTGGGATACCACCGTCTCATTTCCCGGAAGTGATATGCGGATCGGCGTATTCGGATAATTCCCGTCGGTAAGTCCGTCCAGATCTACATAAGCTTTTATATTATCCGTTCTCATGGTGATCATATCGCTGCGGGTCATGCGGATGACTGCTTTTATATTTTTCGGAACATTGGTTGCCACCAAAGAGCGATCCAAATTCCGCACTTCTACCGGTATCGTATAAGAATTCTCCATCAGAGGATTCTGCTCATTCATCACATAGATCCAGAAAGAAAATGCGGCAATCAGGCAAAGCAGCTTGGGAAGCCACCATTTCGGATTCGTATATTTCATTTCTTAGAACTCCATTTCTGTAACATATTTCCCATACCTCTTCCTTTTTCCAGCATCAAAAAATTATGCAGGATATTGCGGAGTCCTTCATCTTCCAAATTTCTATAAATATGTCCGCCATAGGCATAAGAAATAATTCCCGTTTCTTCACTCACGACGACGACAATACAGTCTGCCTGCTCAGACATCCCGATGGCCGCTCTGTGCCGTGTCCCCAGCTCGGAAGACAAGCTTCTGTCCCTCGTCAGCGGAAGAAGGCAGCCTGCCGCCATGATGCGGTTTTCTCGAATAATAACCGCTCCGTCATGAAGAGGTGTATTGACGATGAATATATTCCCCAGAAGTTCTTTCGATACCAAGCCTTCTAAACGGATTCCCGTATCAATTCTGTCATCAAGTCCGACCATTCTTTCAAAAACAATCAATGCACCGATTTTATTTTTCGCCATGGTTGCCGTGGCTTCCACCACATGATCGATGACCGCGTCCAGTTCCAATGCATTCATCGTCCTTGAAGAAATATAAAATTTCCCTCGTCCTATTTGTTCCAAAGCACGGCGCAATTCCGGTTGGAATACAACCGGCAGGGCAACAATTAAAACTGTCATCAATTTATCAAGAATCCAGCTGACCACATGCAACTGGAGCCATCCCGAAACGACGGTGATCAGCCCCAGAAACACCAGTCCCTTTAATAATGCCGTAGCTCTCGTGTCACGGACAAGCAAGTACATTCTATAAAAGAAAAAGGCTACCACCAGAATATCCAATATATCCCAGAGCCTCATCGTCATAAACAAACCTTGTATTTGGTTAATCATGAAAACTCCTATGTCATAAATCATTCCTATCAATATGTTTTATTGTATCACGAAAGTTAAGAAACTGTCAGTTTGTAAATATCTTTTAAACCTGTTTATTTCTTACTTTTATAATTTTTCCAAAATAAAAGACGCCGAAATATGCAAGCGTCTTTTTTATCGTACTCATCCGTTATTTTTTATTGTTCCCGTATAAGTCCCATTCCAATTCTTTGATACGGAATTGATAATCCGCACTTGATTTTTGCAGGGAATAAATATCTTTCTGCTGTTCTTTATTTTCTTCCAGAGCAAGCCGGGCCGTCCAACTGATATTATTCAGCTGCTCATCGTAGCGGCTTGCCTCCACATTCATCATTCTTTCCTGCAAATCTGCAATCAATGATTGCTGCCATGAAATAAATGCCAGAAGAAGAAGGATGCAAATATACAAATACCGGTTCTCACTCCGAAAAAATTTTGTTTTCCAGTTATTCACCTGAAATCATCCTTTTATTTAATCGTTTAAAAGGCCCAAATGTTCTTTCGTAAATTCAATCCACAAACGGGAGGCTCTGGACATATAGCGTCCTTTTTTCCAAATGGCATAAAGGTGATGAATCATTTTCGGCTCTGTCAGAGGACGGACCACCATATTGCTCTCTTCGCTGTCTTCCGGGCAGAGACGGCTCGGAAGTACGGCCACTCCCAATCCGGAAGATACAGTCTGAAGCATCAACTCTCTCTGACTGGTTTCAAAGAC
>URAA01000062.1 GCA_900545785.1 uncultured Dialister sp.
TGTAATGCCGAGTAAATCCGATTAAGTCACTGAGGAATTGGGAAGACCGGATGCGCGATGAAGCAAAGTCAGGAGAACTGCCTGTTTTTACTGCCGATTGACCTGCGAGTGATGGGGAGGCGGTGTGATATATGTTTTATGATCTATCCACCCCGTTTGCCGAAAAGCAGGGTGGATTTTCTTATATAAAGATGAAAGCGAAAAATTTTCTTCATAAAATTGTTTGTATTGCCTCTCGGGCTTACATATATAAAGAGTCTGCAGCGATTCTTTACAAGATTCATCTTCCTTGAACGATGGTAAAGGGAAATACCATCGTTCCCCTTTACAAATACTTCCTTGGAAGTTTATATATCATTTGTTGTAAATGCTGGCTACAGCTTTACATATACATGCAGGATTTCCTTGCATGGGTTCACTTTCTCCGAACGGTGGTAACAGGGAAATGCCATCGTTCCCCTTTTTCAAACAACTCATTTCGAGTGTATATAGCATAAAACCGGCCTGTCATTGAAGAGTGTTCAATGCGGCAGGTTACTCTCCTTGGAACGATGGTGATACCGGGGAATATTATCATCGTTCCTCCCTCTCGGTAGTAACATCTTATCGATGTTATTATATAGTTCTCATTTGAGGTGCAATGGTACCTCCCCCTTTTGAAGCGGCTTTGCTGCTTCTTTTTTTTGCAAAAAATAATGAAATAAACTTGCTCGTTTCTGATATATAAAATAATTGGCTTTTTTTTAAAGATTGGGTATAATATAGATAGATTTCGATATGTTGTCATAAGGAGGTAAAAAATGTCAATTTATGATTTTACATGCAAAACAATTTCCGGCGAAGAAAAATCGCTGTCCGACTACAAGGGAAAAGTCGTTATTATCGTAAATACTGCCAGCAAATGCGGGTTTACGCCACAGTATGAAGAATTGGAAAATTTATATAAGAAATACAAAGATCAGGGGTTGGAAATTTTAGGATTCCCGAGCAATTCTTTCGGAGAACAAGATCCGGGAAGCAATGATGAAATTCATGACTTCTGCCGTTTAAATTACGGCGTGACTTTCCAGCTTTTTGAAAAGAATGATGTCCGCGGTGAAACGGCACTGCCCCTGTTCCGTTATTTGACGGAAGAGAAGAAATTCGAAGGGTTTGATATGAATAATTCCAGAGCAAAAGGACTGGCAGACTTTATTACTAAAAACTTCCCTGAAATTATGGAAGGAAACGGGATCAAATGGAATTTCACCAAGTTCCTGATTGACAGAAAAGGACAAGTGGTAAAACGTTTTGAATCGCCGGTAACACCTTACGAAATGGAAGAAGATATCAAGAATTTGCTGTAATAAAAAGCGGGCACTCTCAGCAAGAGTGTCCGTTTTTTGATGAAAAAATGATAAGAAAACAGGCTGTCTTCGGTAAAGAACAAATGTTGATGTGAAATAGGGAAAATTTCAGCATTCTTTTTAACTGCCGGCATTTCTGAATTCTTTCGGCGTGCATCGGTAAGTTTCAAGGAAAACTTTATTATAATAACTTTGATTGGGGAAACCGCAGGATTTAGAAATGGACGAAACGGTTTCCTTTGTGTTTTTCAAAAGATTCTTACTGATTTCCAGACGATAAAAATTCAAGGTTGTCATGGGAGTTTGTCTTGCACATTCCTTAAAAATACGGCAGCATTTGCTCCGGCTGACATGGCCCGCTTCGGCAATGTCGTCAAGGCTCAGTTTATCTGCATAGTGATGTTCCATGAAGGCGAGCATGTTTCTTAAGGCGGGATTTTCTACATATTCACTGTGGATAAATTGCCGGCTGCCGCTTTTATAGAAGGAATAGAGATCGCTGAAAAAGATATGGAGCTCGCCGATTTGCTCCAATTCACGGGCGGGATTTTTTGAATAAGAAAGTTCGACGATCTTATCGATCAAAAGTCCGGCATGACGGGCAAAGACAGTCTTTTCTTGCAATTGCAGATAAGTGAAGCGGGGATCGCGGATGATCGGGGAAATAAATTTCCTTTTCAGATAGCTGCTTCCCGTTAAAATTTCAGGGCTGAACAAAATGCAATGATAGGTACATTTTTCATTTCCTGCAGGGCGGCAATAATGAGATTGTCCCATGTTTATGATAAGGCAGTCTCCCGGGCTCAGAAGAAGCTGTTCCTGATTGATATGGAAATCAAGATGGCCTTCGGTGAGATGGATAAGCTCCATAGAATGATGAAAATGAGGAAGTGCCTTTGCATCAGGGCATAAGGAAATAGTTTCTTTTGTTGCAGAAAGAGGAAGCCGGTTTTTTTCTTTGTGGACGACCCGGGCAGCTTTCCGCATGGATTTCTTGTCAATCATATATTCCTCGTTTTGAAACGGTTTCGATTAAAATAAAAGATTTATCAATACAAACTTCCTTTATTATATACCGCGGCGGATATGGAATAAAGAAAGTTCTTTTCGTGGCTTGAAAGAAAGGGATCGGGAAATAATAAAAGCCGGCGTTTTCAGAATTGCCGGCCCTTATTTTATGATAACGGTTATGTATTTATTTTCTTTTGCACTGTCTTGAAAGACTTGAATCATTATTTTGCCGTAGCTGCCCAGATAAGCTTTGCTGCTTATGATTTTGGGAATGGCAATAACCGTTTTCTTTGGCAAGTCCGTAAGGCAGTCGTGGAGAGCATCTAAATTATTTCCGTAATAGTCGGGGAATGCCAGCATTTTTTTCAAATAGCGGTGAGCCTCGTCTTTATTTTTGAAATAAGACGGATCAAGTTCAATTATCATATGTTTGTCCTGTCAATATAATCTTTCAAAATTTTTATAATGAGAAGGGGAATAATAAATCAGTCCGTCATTGGAAAAACAGATGCGTTTGGCATTTCTGTTTCCCCGGACATAATCAATGTCGCATTCTTTCCAGTTACGGCCGTTTTTGTCGGGAAGCAGTTTTTCATAATTTCCGAAATGATCGCCGCCGATACTTTTGCCGGGAGCCACTTTGTCCAAAGTCCCTTTTTCTTTCCATCCCAGCGCTTCCGCTTCTTTTTTGGTGATGTAGTTGGAAGGAAGAGTTTTATAGGTATGTATATAAAGGGCGACATGATCTTTATCTGTATAAGTGCCGTTTTTTTCAACAGAGACTGAAGTCTTTCCTTTTTTTGCCGGAAGTTCCTGCTGAGCGGTACTTTTGGAAATATTTTGTTGTTTGTCACTGCTTCCGCAAGCGGTGAGGAAAGAGAAGGACAGGAGCAGGATAAGAATAACGGACAGGATTTTTTTCATAAAAATCTCCCCAAAATAAAGGAAAACATTTTATTTCTTTTCCTTAGCGTATTTTCTTGCAAAATCAGCGAAGTGTTTGATGAAATATTTTTTTACGCTTTCCGCGGGAGCGGTCAGCTTATTTCCTTTGTCCCAAGTAAGACCGATATATCTCTGGCAGTTGGGAGAGGAAATGGGAACCAGCGCCACATGATCGCCGCCGACGCCGTGCCAAGTGATGCTCGGCGCAAAAGAAACGCCCAGCCCTGCTTTAATAAATTCACGAACGGTGCCGGGATTGTCACTTTCCAAAATGACATGAGGGGTAAATCCCGCCAGCTGGCAATAGAAATCCGTAATGCTCCGAAGAGCGGCTCCGGACTGGAGAGAAATAAAATCCGATTTTTCGAAATCTTCCAGATTAACCGACGTTTTATTGGCCATGGGATGGGTATCGGGCATGGCAAGCATGATATCTTCCTGAAGCAGCGTGGTGGAATGATCGGTATCTATCGGATTGATACTGCTGGAAAGGTACAGATCTACATGAGGATGATTCCTGCTGTCCGCCTGATCACGCTGCTGAATGATTTCAAAACGAATTTGGGGATATTCTTTTTTGAATTCCGTAAGAAAGGCGGGAATGATCATGGAAGCGGAAAAGATGGAAATGGTGACGGTTAAATCCTGCGCTTCCTTGGCATCATCCAGTTCTTTCTGGGCACTTTTCAATTCCCGCATAATACGGTTGGTGTGGCTCAATAAAATTTCACCGTATTTTGTCAATACGATATTTCTTCCGGAACGTTGAAAAAGGGGAACGCCCAATTCCATCTCCAACATTTTTATAGTATGAGACAAGGAGGGCTGCGAGATATGAAGCGCTGCCGCTGCCCGGGTGAGATGTTGCAGTTCGGCGGTCTTTTGAAAATAAGTAAGAGCAAGAAGTGTAAGTCTCATAAATCCTCCTTTATTTAAAATTCTACTGTCAGTTAAATTATACGATTTACTCTATCATTCTTCAATAATAAAATAATTCTTCGTCAAAGTTTATGAATGGCCGGAATGATAGAAATAGGAAAGGAGGGAAATGCTGTCGGGTAAAAAAAGAGGTAATTTAAAAGCAGGGAACGGTGTCTTCTGATTTTTACGGGAAAATCATATAAAATATTCTGATAAGAAAATATTCAAAAAATCATAGACAGATTTTGTTTATCGCTAAAAAAGAAAGAAGATAAAAGAAATTTGACACTTTTTTTGTTTCATGTTACAACGAGATCGATATAGAGGTGCAAAACCATTTATTAAACAAAAGAAAAGGGGGCAGTATGGAATTTTTTATTGATACGGCTGATATAGATGCGATCCGAAAAGCCGATGAGATGGGATTTATTACGGGAGTAACCACAAATCCGTCCCTTATTGCCAAAGAAGGACGAGATTTTCACGAAGTTATAAAAGAAATTGCAAGTATTGCAGACGGGCCTGTTTCGGCGGAAGTTCTTTCAGAAACAGCGGAAGAGATGGTTGAAGAAGGAAAAATTCTCGCGGCCCTCGCTCCCCGGGTTGTTGTAAAAATACCGATGACCGCAGAAGGAATGAAAGCGGTGAAAGAATTAACCAAGCTGGGAATACGCACCAATGTGACGCTTATATTTTCTGCCAATCAAGCTTTGCTGGCAGCAAGAGCGGGAGCATCTTATATAAGTCCTTTTGTCGGCCGTATAGATGATATCGGCTGGGACGGAGTCGAATTGGTCTCCACCATTTCAAAAATCTTCCGTCTCCACGGCATAGAAACGAAAATCATTGCCGCCTCCATCAGAAAACCGCAGCATATCACCCAATGTGCATTGGCAGGGGCGGATATAGCGACCGTACCGTTTCATGTATTGGAAGAGGCGATGAAACATCCGCTCACCGATAATGGGATCCGGAAGTTTAAAGAAGACTGGAAAAAAGCAAATCCGGGCTGAAATTCATTTTACAAATGCAGCAGGAAGACTTTATTTACCGATGACATGCTGTTTATAAATGACAGAAATAACAGGCACTCGTGAAGAGTGCTTTTTTATTGATTTCTATGAAATAGGGGCAGTCCGTATGGTATATAATAAAGAAAACGGGAGGACGCCATGTTCAATTTTCATTCGTATAAACAAAGATATGCTTATCCTTCGCGGAGAAGCCTTGCTTATGGTTCAAGGGGAATGGTCTGCACCGCATCCCGGCTGGCTGCAGAAGCGGGGCTTGATATGCTCAAGGCAGGCGGAAATGCGGCAGATGCGGCTGTCGCGACTGCCATTTGTCTTACTGTAATAGAGCCGGTGTCCAACGGAATCGGAAGTGATGCTTTTGCCATCGTGTGGATGAAAAATAAAATGTACGGACTGAATTCTTCCGGATGGTCACCGAAGAATTTGACTGGAGAATTGCTCCGGAGCAAAGGTCTTTCGGAGATGCCTCTCCGCGGCTGGTGTTCCGTTACCGTTCCGGGAGCGCCTGCCGCGTGGAGCGAATTGTCGGCGCGGTTCGGGAAACTTCCTTTTGAAAAGCTTTTTGAGCCTGCCGTTTCCTATGCGGAAAAAGGATATGCCGTGTCCAATTTTGTGGCAGGGGAATGGAAAAAGGAATTTGAAGATTTAAAAAAATATAAAAATGATCCTGCTTTTCAAGGTTATTTCGAAACTTTTGCCAAAGAAGGCAGGACGCCCCTCCCCGGTGAATTATACAGACTGCCGGATCACGGAAAAACATTGCGGAAGCTGGCAGAAACGCATTGTAAAGATTTTTATCGAGGAGATCTGGCGGAAAGGATCGTTCAATTTTCAAAAGAAACGGGGGGATTTATCGAACCTGACGACTTGGAGGAGTGGAAGCCCGAACGGGTCACGCCCCTTTCCGTCAATTATCACGGTTATGACGTGTGGGAACTGCCGCCTAACGGCCATGGAATCGTGGCTTTAATGGCGCTGAATTTTTTAAAAAACTTTCGGTTTGAAGAAAGAGATAGCGGAGAAACGCTGCACTATCAAATGGAAGCGATGAAATTGGCCTATGCAACGGGACAAAAGTATATCACCGATCCGAAATCGATGAAGATAAGTGTGGAAGAATTGCTTTCTGATGAATATGCGGCAGAGCGGACCGAAGAAATCGGGGAGCGGGCGATGCCGCCTCAAGAGGGACGGCCCTTTTCCGGCGGTACGGTCTATCTGTGTACGGCCGACGAAGAAGGGAATATGGTTTCCTATATTCAGAGCAACTACTGTCATTTCGGGAGCGGTATCGTAATACCCGGGACAGGGATCGCTTTGCAGAACAGAGGCTCCAATTTCAGTCTGGATCCTTATCACGCCAACTGTCTGGAAGGACGAAAACGAACCTATCATACGATTATTCCCGGCTTTCTGACAAAGGAAAACAGAGCGATCGGGCCTTTCGGTGTCATGGGCGGATTTATGCAGCCTCAAGGGCATCTTCAGATACTGACAAGTATGATTGATTTTGACAGGAATCCTCAAGAAGCATTGGATGCACCCCGCTGGCAATGGAAGGGCGGAATGAAATTTGAAATGGAACCGGGATTTTCCGATGAGATCATCGAAGATTTGCGGAAAAGAGGACATGAAATTTCCATAAATGATGATTTACAGGCTTTCGGACGAGGCGAAATTATTTGCCGTAACGAAAAAGGTGTTTTGGCAGGAGCTACCGAACCGAGAGGAGACGGAACAGCGGCGGCCTGGTAAGGAGTAAGAGATGAAAAAGAAAAAAATCATAAAAATGACAAAAAAAGAAAGAATAGCCGCAGCCATTCAGGGTGACGCAGTGGATACGGTGCCCTATTCTCTTTGGTCTCATTTGCCGCTGATCGATTTGGACCCCCTGAAAAATGCGGAACACACCTATGCTTTTTACAAGAAATATGATGTGGATTTGCTCAAAACCATGAATAACGGAATGTACAGCGTGGAAGATTTCGGTGTGAAAGCAGATTATTCGGAAATTAAGAACGGCGGCGTGGCAAAAATCATTTCAACTCCGGTGCATCGTCCGGAAGACTGGCTACGAATCAGTCCCGTTTCCGTCAACAGCGGTGCATTGAAAAGAGAACAGAAATATTTAAAATTGCTTTTGGAAAAAACAAAATCAAAAGTGCCCGTGGTGTTCACCGTTTTCAGTCCGCTGACAACCGCTTCCAAGCTTTGCCCGTCCATGATGGAACATATTCGCGAAGGCCACGGGGATAAAGTGAAAGAAGCATTAAAAGCTATCACGGAAACAACCTGTGCTTTGGTGCAGCGAGTCATCGAAATGGGAGCGGACGGGATCTTTTTTGCGACCCAGCTTTCTTCCTATTCGGTGACGGAAGAAAATTTCTATAAGGAATACGGTATGCCCTATGATGTGGCTGTTTTATCCGCTTCATCGGGATGGTGCAATGTCCTTCATGCCCATGGAAAAGATATTATGTTTCCTCTTTTAAGAAAATATCCGGTACAAATTTTCAACTGGCATGCATGGGAATCATTGCCGACTCCGGAAGAAGCACAGCTCATGACAGGAAAGTGCATCATGGCGGGTCTGGAAAGAATGGATATCACGGAAGGAAATAAAAATGAAATAGAACATCAAATTTATGAGACATTGAAACAAACGGGAGGGAAAAAAGTGATCCTTTCTCCCGGATGCGTCATCCGTTATCCGCTGGATGAAAATATGCTGTGTTTCGTAAGAAAAGCCAAATTGGAAATTGAAAATAAATTGCTGCGGCAGTCAAAATAAATCAACAAAAAAAAGATCCCTGCAAAGGGATCTTTTTAAATTTCTTATTTCTTCGGCGGATATGTTTCCAAAGAAGTCGTATGAATTCTTGTATTCATGACGGCGTAGATGAAAATGCCGAGGACGTTGGCAAGGGTGCCGTAGAGAATGATTTCCCATCCGCAGCCGTAAACGGCGTAAACGCTGTAGATACCTCCGACGATGGCAGCCATGTTCGCAAGTTTTGCTTTTGCGGGAGCAATGCCTTCCGCTTTTTGCAAATCCGGTACGGAAGCCATTGCAAGGAGGTAAGGAACCAGATTGATCATGACGGCCAAGTTAATCAGAACATTGAACTGTTTCAGCAAAGTGGGGCTGATGGTGGACAAAGTCATGACGGTCTGAATGATAACCAAAGTTCCGATAGCTACGTAAGGAGCGCTGAATTTATTGACCTTCTTCAGGAAGGAAGGATAAAGACCGATGGTGGATGCTTCTCTCACTACTTCGGAAACGGTGAACTGCCAAGCCGTAAGAGATACGAAGCAGGAAATGATGAGCATCAGGGAAACGATGTATCCTGCTGCTTCGCCGAACATATGAGCATAAGCGAGTCCGAAAGGAGCGCCTGCACCGATGAGTTCCGTATGGGGAACGATACCTCCAGATCGGAAGAG
>URAA01000063.1 GCA_900545785.1 uncultured Dialister sp.
ACCGATATGGATACGTTAAATAAACGTATGGGCGATGTACGGTATATCACCACCGATCCGGACGGCTTATGGGCCCGTACGACCTATACCCATAATGATCATGATTCCTATTCAGGTCACAGCAACCGCTTTGAAGTGGGAAAAGATTATGTAACATCCCGTGATGACGGAAGTACGGTGCATAAAGGCGTTTCATTCACTTATTTACACAGCAATGCTTCATTTAATGAAGGGAACGGCAAATATGACCGTTATACCGGTTCGCTTTATTATACTTGGCTCGGAAATAATGGCCGGTATGTAGATGTAGTCGGCCGTATCGGAAAATTAAACGGAGACAACCGCATATTCTTGGTCAACGGTGACGAGTCTGAAAGCTCCTTCGGCACATGGTACCAACAGGGCAGTGTAGAAGCAGGGCGCAATTACGATCTGAAGGACGGCTGGTATATTGAACCGCAGGCACAGTTGCAATATACACATATGAACAGCAAGAACTATACAGGAAGTGACGGTATCGGCTACCATTCAGACGGTGTCAACAGCTTGATAGGCCGCGTAGGATTCCGATTAGGCAATCATATAGATGCAAACAGATCATGGTATGTGAAGGGCGATATTCTTCATGAATTCAGCGGTGACGGCGGCGTTATATTTACTTCTGCAAACGGATTGGAACGGATAGAATATACCCGTGACGGTAAAGACACCTGGTATGACATAGGGGCGGGACTGAATGCAGAACTGAGTCACGACAGAAGCTTGTGGTTTGAATTTGAACGGAAATTCAGCGGATCCTATAAGAACTCCTGGGAATTCAATGCAGGAATGTCGTGGAAATTCTAAGAGAAAGATTTTCGAAAAAAATAACCGAATATTATATTGATTAAAAGTAAAATATTTTATGAGATTGAAAAATCCCTGCTTTGGTGTCACTTCGGCATCGAAACGGGGATTTTTATTTACAATAAAAGAATATTTTCAATAAAATCATTTCCAACGGAATACTTATTTTAATTTTCCTGCAAATCCTGCAAATAATATATAAATAAGTGTCTTTTTTGAAATTATTCTGATGTGTTGCAGGAATTTACAAATTACAATTGAAAGAATAACCCTGTTTAGAACTGAATTAGTTCATTCCATGCGTGTAAAATGACTTTTAGGCATAAATAAATCTAATTAATTAATGACAAGGTGATGGAAAAAATATATAATTAAAGCATAATAAAAATAAGTATATATAGGGGATGATTCATAGAAATACTGCTAAATGGAAAATGATAACGGTTATAAGTATTTTATGAGACATGTAAGTCGATATTTATTGTGACGAGGTGGCGGGCATGAGAGGAAAAAGAAAATTATTGCGTAGAGTGGTGTTAGGAATGTTATTGAGTACGAGCTATATGGGATCAGTCGCTGCTGATGTCGAATATCCGATAACCGGCGGTACTATTTCCGGGACTCATGATCTTCAGGGAAAAGAATCCTTATTCTATATTACAGATAAGCAGGAAGTGAAGGCAACATCGGATGTTTCCGTAGTTTCAAAATGGCAGAACGGTACAAATACAAAATATCTTTTTTATGGAGAGTACTACGATAGTATGCTGGATTTAGATATGAATAGCCACTCCTTGTCCATCGAGTCAGATCCGGCTATTTTCTATGTCCGGGGGGGAGATATACAACTAAATATTCATGGTGCCGATACGATTGAAGCGACGGCTGATGCAGGGCATATCATAAATGTATCCGGCGGAAGCGGAACCTCTGCCGGCATTCAGGCCAAGAATGATATTCAGTTAAACCAAGCGGGACAGAAGGATTCAGGTGCTTCCATAACAGTATCCGGCGGTAGTAATTTGAACTTAGATGCAGGCCATGACATTGTAATACAAAATGATGGTCCATACGATACGGTGGGTATTGGGAGTGGCTCCGATGTTAAAATGAATGCCGGCCATAATATTATTTTTAGTAGGCGCGATGTTGAGATGTGGGATAATATGGGCGATATCGATATATGGGATAAAGCCAGCCTTCAAATGGACGCCGGTACCGATATTACTTTTAATAAGGGCCATATCAATGTTTGGAGGGAATCTGCGCTTCAGATGAATGCAGGTAACAACATTACGTTCGATAAGGCAAAGATACTTGCGCAAAATGGTGCAACGATTCAGTTAGATGCCGATAATGATATTGTGTTTAATAAAACCAATGATGAATCAGACTCATCGAGTCTGCACGTTGATGCAAATGGCAAGGCGACGCTGAAGGCAGGGAAGGATATTCTTTTTAACCGCGATCAAGATGGAACTTTTATTGAATTGAGTAGTGGTGGAACGGCTGAAGTGAAAACGGAGGAAGGCAATATCCTTTTCCATGAAGATCAGGCCGGTAATTCGACGGCTATTAAGTTGAATAATAGTTCGAATCTTCAAATAGCAGCACAGACCATAAAAGGGAATATGCAGCGTTTGGCAGAAGCGTCATATTATGGAGTCCTTTCTTTTAAAGCTAAGAATATTGAATGGGTTGCCCAAGGGCAGGAAGTGGAACCTTCAGGACGGGGCGATGAAACCAGTATGGTTGTTTCAGCCAGCGGCAGCAGGCTTGAGTTTGAAGCTGATAATACACTTACTTTATCGACGGAAGTGGCGCCTACGTTGATACATACTTCCGGCGGTGATGTTACGATGAGTGCCGGAGACTTGATTTCTCTTCACAATGCGGGTAATGATTCGGGCTATACCGACTACTATACTGATGATGGTGATGACTACGATAATGAATACCACTATAATTACGACCATAAGTATCAAGCGAATCTGTGGGCTGAATCCGGACAAATCGATTTGACGACGGATGGATTGATTTCTGTCGATAATAAGGGTTCTGTCGCGGCACTGACAGAATATGATGGAGTGATTAATTTTAACGGCAATACGATTCTATCGGAAGCCGGTATCGGGGCTAAGTCGGAAGCCGGAGGGAATATTAATTTTAACGGTGATACGGTTATGTCGAAAGTCGGTATCGGCGTTTGGGCGGAGACCGATAGGGATTACGCGGATGAAGAAAAATCAACAATCACTTTTAACGGCGATTTGGAGATTGACCAAGCTGAGACCGGTGCTGTTGCCCAATATGACAGCGACATTATATTTAATAAGGGCCTCAAGATTCAAGCGGAAGATAATGCTTTCTATGCCGAATCGGCAGGACGGATACAGACACTTACAGAAGATGTTGATAAGGTTATAAAAGGCGATATGCGGGCCTACAATGGTCAGATCGATGCACTCTTTGATACGGCTGACTCATCCTTTACGGGCTTCACCGAGTTGCGTGAAATTAAGAAGGTCTATTCTTATGACGAAGATGACGATGAATATTCAGATGAGGGCACTTGCCCGATTGATCCCGATCCGGGCTGTCAAGAACCATCTGTCGATGAAGGGGCTCGCATTAATATTACCTTGAGAAACGAAGCTTTCTGGGATGTAACCGGCGACAGCTCGCTGACGAAATTAGAAAATGACTCATTGGTCAATATGAGCGATGCGGATCATACCGGCACAAGCATAACTGCAAAGAACTTGTCCGGCACGGGTACTATGGTCATGGATCTCGACTGGAACAGCAATGGCGGCGTGAAAGAAAAGACAGATAACAGCGACTACATCACCGTTACGGAAAGTGCTACAGGGACGCAGGCGATAGTGAGTGACCCGTCAACCATGCATTTAGATGAAATGGGTATAAAAGATCGACTCTATTTTGCCACGTTGACTGACAGCGATGCAGTATTTACCAGTCCCATTACTCAGCAACATGCGCCAAAGGGAGGTTTATACGATTACATCATCGGAATAAACTCTGAAACAACAGATAATATAACCGACTGGTTCTTCGGTACCATCAGTTCCAGCGAAAGTCCCGTCGTAGATACAGGACGCATCAATTCGCAGATTATGTATGATTTGGCTACCGATATGGATACGTTAAATAAACGTATGGGCGATGTACGGTATATCACCACCGATCCGGACGGCTTATGGGCCCGTACGACCTATACCCATAATGATCATGATTCCTATTCAGGTCACAGCAACCGCTTTGAAGTGGGAAAAGATTATGTAACATCCCGTGATGACGGAAGTACGGTGCATAAAGGCGTTTCATTCACTTATTTACACAGCAATGCTTCATTTAATGAAGGGAACGGCAAATATGACCGTTATACCGGTTCGCTTTATTATACTTGGCTCGGAAATAATGGCCGGTATGTAGATGTAGTCGGCCGTATCGGAAAATTAAACGGAGACAACCGCATATTCTTGGTCAACGGTGACGAGTCTGAAAGCTCCTTCGGCACATGGTACCAACAGGGCAGTGTAGAAGCAGGGCGCAATTACGATCTGAAGGACGGCTGGTATATTGAACCGCAGGCACAGTTGCAATATACACATATGAACAGCAAGAACTATACAGGAAGTGACGGTATCGGCTACCATTCAGACGGTGTCAACAGCTTGATAGGCCGCGTAGGATTCCGATTAGGCAATCATATAGATGCAAACAGATCATGGTATGTGAAGGGCGATATTCTTCATGAATTCAGCGGTGACGGCGGCGTTATATTTACTTCTGCAAACGGATTGGAACGGATAGAATATACCCGTGACGGTAAAGACACCTGGTATGACATAGGGGCGGGACTGAATGCAGAACTGAGTCACGACAGAAGCTTGTGGTTTGAATTTGAACGGAAATTCAGCGGATCCTATAAGAACTCCTGGGAATTCAATGCAGGAATGTCGTGGAAATTCTAAGAGAAAGATTTTCGAAAAAAATAACCGAATATTATATTGATTAAAAGTAAAATATTTTATGAGATTGAAAAATCCCTGCTTTGGTGTCACTTCGGCATCGAAACGGGGGTTTTTCGTTTTAGAGAGAAATATGGAAATAGTATTTATTAAGAGTTATGCTGCAACAAAGGTGATGTATGCCTTTATCGGTGCAGGTTTGATATAAAATATAGGAAGCGATCAGAATATGCAAAAGTAAGGAAGAAAAAGGATCTTGAATGAATTGTGATATAATAAAATCAATAAAAAAAAGAATTTTCTATAGAAAAGGAGAGAGGAATATGACAAGAGAAGAACGTGTTCGCGCAGCTATTGCAGGGAAATCTGTCGATCATATACCGGTTGCCGTTTGGATGCACTTGTCGGAACATGATCAGGATCCGGTTTCTTTAGCGGAAGCAGAAGTGGAATTGACGGAAAAGTATGATTTTGATTACATTAAAATGATGCCCTTCGGCCTTTATTCCACCCAAGATTTCGGAAATAAAGTGAAAATTTATTGCGATCCTTACAAAGAGCCGGTAGTAAGCCGGTTTGCCATTCAGGAACCGAAAGACTATGATGCCGTTCAGGCAATACCGGCCATTCAGGGAACTTATGGAAAGCAAATTGAATTTGCAAGAGAGTTAGCAAAGCGGCGTAAGAATGACACTCCGATGATCCAAACTCTTTTCAGTCCCTTCTCCACATTGAAGAAGATGGCAGGAGACAGACTTCTTCAAGATATGTCGGAATATCCGGAGTCGGTTCATCATGCTTTGGAAGCCATTACGGAAACCACTCTTGACTTTGTTAAATATAATATCGATGCCGGTGTAGACGGCTTTTTCTTCGCGACGCAAAATGCGGTAAAAACAATGATGACGCCTGAGCAATTTGCCGAATTCGGTGAATTTTATGACCTGAAGATTATTGAAAGTTATACCGAGAAAACTTGGTTTAATCCGGTTCATATCCACGGGCAGGATATATACTTTGAAAAACTGGCAAATTATCCCGTTAACTGCATCAACTGGCACGATCGCCATACCTTTCCTTCTTTGAAAGAAGCACGTCAATTGACGGATAAATGTCTGATGGCGGGAATTAAGTCGGCACCCCACTTTGTAAACGGTGTTCTGACTTATGATGATATTATGCTGGACGGAACTCCGGAAGAAATCACAGCTCATGTGAAAGATGCTATCGAACAGGTGGGCGGAAAAGGCTTTATTTTGGCACCCGGCTGTGTAGTGAATCCCAAAGCACCTGAAGAAAATCTGAAAGCCCTCAGAAAGGCAAGCGAATTATAAGCAGGAAAAAAGAATGAAGATGCTTTTCAAAACAATGACAGCCATCGGCCTCTTTGTTATGTTTGGAGAGTGTTTTGCCGTTTCTGCCACCGGTCCTGATTTTGGCGGGATGGCAAGAAAAGCAGTGCAAAAATCTATTGATTCTGCAGCGGAAAAACAGCAAAGAGCGGAATGGAATCAGTATATGACAGCATCACAAGCTTCCGGAAAATCAGGAAATGATCGATTTTTGACAGTCTCCTATCCGTCGGTTTCCCTTTATGAAAACGAACCGTCCCGATTGCTCAGAAAGCAGGCATGGAAGAGCGCCGGCGAAGCAAGGAGCAAAGCGGAAAACTCTTTATACGCAGGGAAAGATGACGGTTTAGTGAGGGAAAAACAGAAAGAGACGGAAAAAACGGGCGAGGAACTTCAAGCTGATCGCAAATTGATGATGGAAAAAATACGGAAGCTGCAGGAGAAACGATTGGAAGAAATGTTGGAGCAGGCAAGATCTTGAACTCAAAAAGTAATTTCTCGAAAGTCGGTTCCGAATGGTTTGTGATGTTTTCTAAAATACGGATGCAGGAGATATTTTGTTGAATTTGATAATAAAAAAAATGCCCGAAAGGGAGCAATTTTGGGAAGTATTCAGATTTCTTCTTGTCGGCGGAGGATGTTTCATTCTTGAATATGTACTGCTTTACAGTCTGACGGAATTTGCCGGTGTTCCTTATCTGATTTCTTCTGCTGCTGCATTTACAATATCCCTGATTGTTAATTATATTCTTTGTGTGACCGTAGTATTTCACGGCGGAACCCGTACGAGAACGGAAATGATACTGTTTATGGCAACTTCGGTGGCGGGACTTTTTATCAATCAGGTAAGTATGTGGTTTTTTGTAGAAATCGCAGGACTTTGGTATATGTTTGCAAAAGTCATTGCCAGTGCAATTGTCATGATTTGGAATTATTTTACGAAAAGATACATATTAAGAGGAAAATAAAAAGCTTGCAGTTCAAAATAAAACGACCCTTTATGGTCAGGTTCGAAAAATCTGACTTTAAAGGGCCGTTTTTTATTTGAATGAAAGAGCATTGTTCAGACCGGCGCGAAATATGTTGGCGCCGCCATTGGCAGGATGGCGCAGGCCGATGGCAGAAATTTTTGCTTCTGCCAGAGTAAGTTCGCTCTTTTTACCGATAGCGAAAAGAGGAAGATTTCCCGTCAATTTCATAAGCATTCTTGTATAGGAAAGACCGACTGCCAGTTCTTTATCGTCAGGAGTTCTGTTGGAAAGAAGATTTCCTTTTTTATAAGGATGAAAAGGGAAAATATTCCATAAAATAAATTCTTCCGGAGAAAGACCGGCATCCAGGCAGGCCGACCAGACGATCGTATCTGTCGGTTCATTAAACCCGTCTGTTTTTTGTTTTTCTTTTTCTATGAAAAGGCTGTCGGAGCGGCTGGTGCGTAAACCTTGTTTCCCTAAAATCATTTGAGAATTTACCTTGGGATGTTTATTTAAAATCATTCTTTCACAAGTCATGGCAATCCCCGTAAAATGACCGCCCTGATATCCGCAGGCTTCGGCGACAAGAAGAATCTTTGCCGTTTTTAAACGACGGGACAAGTAAGAAAATAATTGTTCTTGCCGGATGGAAGGGGCATTTTCTACCTCATAGTCGGGGTTAAAATCCCGCCATGGATTAAATACTGGTTCACCCCGAAATTCTGCCAAGGAAAAAATGAAATCTTTTAATTTTTCAGAAGTATATTCAGTCATGAGGTGCCACCATTTTGAAAATCGTACCGCTGTTGAATTCCATTTCGGCGGTGAAAAGATTTGACAATGACCATTCGGACATTTTATTTAAATTGCTTTTAGAAACATACATGTAAACAGGGCCTTTCATCTTTTGATTTTTGAAATCTTCTTCGGTCATGGAAGGCATGGCATATTTATCGTTCCACCGAGAATCTCTCTTTTTCTCATTAGGAAGGACGGGGATCAATCTTGTGGCAGTTTCACCGGTATAGTAAGAAAAAGAAGCAGGGTAAGATCTGAAAAAGTAGTGTTTGCCCGGCAAATTATGCATATATTCCGCCATATCTACAGTCGATCGGCTACTGAGGTAAATCGGGAGTCCCGACATGATAACAACCAGAAGAGAAGATGCGGTCACCGTAGATATAATGGTAAGACGGATATGAGCATTTTTATTCCATCTGAATAATAAAGCCCAGACAGCATAGGCAAAAGCAATATAGAAAACCCACCATTGTGCATCGGGGATAAAAAAGGTTCCTGCCAAGAGTACGGATAAAAGGAGAAAGAAAGGGATTGTGGCGGCAAGTCCGGGAATTTTTTCCCCGTCAGAAACTTTAGGGGCTGCAAAAGAGGCTAATATAGCAGCCGGTGCCATGGCAATATAAGTATAAGTGATGTA
>URAA01000064.1 GCA_900545785.1 uncultured Dialister sp.
AGTTATTTATATTATGTTCTCGATAAACCGGAAATTACCGATTTTGAGTTTGATAAATTGTACAGAGCTTTAGTGGATTTGGAATCCGCCCATCCTGAGATTATTACACCGGATTCACCGACACAGCGGGTCGGGGGAAAAGCATCGGATGATTTTGAAAAAGTCCGGTTTAAAAAGCCGATGCTGAGTCTGGCCAATGCTTTCAGTGCGGAAGAATTGAAAGATTTTGATTCTCGTGTGAAAAACGGTTTGTCTGTCAGCCGGGTAGAATATATCACTGAGCTTAAGATTGACGGCTTGTCAATGAATTTGATTTATGAGGCCGGTGTATTCGTCCGGGGGCTTACCCGTGGTGACGGAAGAGAAGGGGAAGACGTTACTGCCAATGTAAAAACTATAAAGACAATTCCTTTATACATAGAAGATGCTCCTCCTTATATGGAAGTTCGGGGAGAAGTATATATGCCCAGAAAAAGTTTTGCCGCTTTAAATGAACAACGAGATGAGGCGGGTCTGATGCCTTTTGCCAATTGCAGAAATGCGGCGGCAGGTTCTCTTCGTCAATTGGATCCCAAAGTAACGGCTTCCAGAAATCTGGATTTTTTTGCCTATGCGCTGGGAGAAGCGGACGGACTGGCTGTGCATACACAGGAAGAATTACTCAAACAATTGGAAAAATTTCATTTCAGAGTAAACCCTAATTATAAGAAATGGAATTCTATCGAGGGGGTCATTGAAGGAGTTAATGAATGGGAAACCAAGAGAAAAGAGCTCGGCTATGATACGGACGGTATGGTCATCAAAGTCAATGATTTCCTTCAACAGGAACAATTAGGAACGACCGTTAAAGATCCTAAATGGGCTATAGCTTTTAAATATCCTCCGGAAGAAGCGATTACTAAAGTTGAAAGAATTATTGTTACCATGGGTCGCACCGGTGTATTGACACCTTCGGCAGATTTAACACCGGTTCATTTGGCGGGAACAACCGTAAAAAGAGCCACACTTCATAACGAAGATTTTATTCGTGAGAAAGATATCAGAGTGGGTGATACCGTAAAAATCTATAAAGCAGGAGAGATTATTCCTGAAATTTCTGCGGTTCTGAAAGAAAGACGGAATGGAACGGAACAAGAATTCAGAATGCCGACAAAATGTCCGATTTGTGGAAATCCTGTACAGCGTATAGAAGGAGAAGCAGCGGTTCGCTGTGTGAATCCTCAGTGCGGGGGAATCGTCCGGGAAAAATTAATTCATTTTTCATCCCGTGATGCCATGAATATTGAGGGACTGGGGCCGTCGATCGTAGATAATTTATTGGCCTATAATTTAGTAAAAGATCCGGCAGATTTATATCAGTTGAAAGAAGACGACATCCGCCAAATGGAAAGAATGGGAGAAAAGAGTGCTCAAAATTTAGTAACCGCCATTCAGAACAGTAAAGGAAGAGGCTTGGCTAAGTTGCTCTTCGGTCTGGGAATCCGCTTTTTGGGCGAAAAAGGGGCGGAGATTATTGCAAATCGTTTTCGAACAATAGAAAAACTGGAAAAAGCGACAGAGGAAGAATTTCAACAGACCGACGGAATCGGGAAAACAATAGCAAAAAGTCTCCATGCGTATTTTCAGGATGAACAAAATCTGCAGATGATTGATAAATTAAAAAAAGCAGGTGTCGTAACGGAAGTTTTGCAAGAAACGGCAGAAGGAGATATTTTTGCCGACGAAATGATCGTTTTAACCGGAAAATTGTCCTCTATGGGAAGGCGGGAGGCATCGGACTTAATCAAAAAACTTGGAGGAACTACGCAAAACTCGATAACAAATGCAACGACACTGGTTGTTGCGGGCGATGATGCGGGGAGTAAATTGGATAAAGCGCGGCAAAAAGGAATTCCTGTTTTGAGTGAAGAAGAATTTTTATCTCGGGCGGGTATAAAAAATAACTGAATCCCTGCTTGAAAAGAGCAGTATAATGAACCGACTCCGTATAGTTGGACCCAAAATCTGACTTTAGGAAGTCGGTTTTTATGCAGATGAAATTTTGAGAGACGAAAATAGATTGAAATAAACGAACGCAAAGTAGAATGCATAATTGCTTCTCCATCTGTGAGGGGGCTATGGTATAATTAATCTGTATATGAATTTGAAATGTTGGACAAGGGGTGTATTTATGAAGATAACGACTGAGGAAGCTCAAAAGATAGCACTTCTTTCTCGGCTGGAGTTCAATTCCGAAGAGCTGGAAGAAATGCGAAAATCAATGAATGATATTTTGACTCATATGGAAGAACTTAATCAGTATGATACGGAAGACGTGGCACCTACCGTTCATGCTGTCGAACAATACAACGTCATGCGGGAAGATGAACCTCATCGCTCTTTTACCAATGAAGAAGCACTTTCAAATGCGCCGGAAAAAGAAGACGGCTATTTTAAAGTGCCTAAGATTATATAGGAGGTAGGGAAGTGGGATATACAATTCATGAACTGCATGAAAAACTCATGGCTAAAGAGTTATCTTCCGTAGAATTAACAAAAAAAATCATTGAACATAGAAACCGGAATGATAAAGAAATCCATGCTTTTTTATCCGTCAGCGATGAAGAAGCATTAAAAACGGCGGCCGAAGTTGACGGAAAAATAGCTGCCGGTGAAGAAATCTCTGATATGGCAGGCATTCCCGGAGCCGTTAAAGATAATATCTGTATCAAGGGCCAGCTTTGTACAGCTGCTTCCAAGATGCTTGAAAATTTTGTAGCACCTTATAATGCTACCGTTATCGAACAATTGAAAAAACAGGATTTTATCTCTATCGGTAAATTGAATATGGATGAATTTGCCATGGGGAGCAGTACGGAAAATTCCGCTTTCGGACCTGCTCGTAACCCATGGAATATCGAATGCGTACCCGGCGGTTCATCCGGCGGTGCCGCTGCGGCTGTGGCTGCTACAGAAGCTGTTTGGGCATTGGGATCGGATACGGGGGGATCCATCCGTCAGCCGGCTTCTTTTACAGGTATCGTAGGAATGAAACCGACTTACGGATTGGTTTCCCGATATGGTCTCTTGGCATTTGCCTCTTCTCTTGATCAAATCGGACCTCTTGTTAAAGACGTCACTGATGCGGCGATTGTTTTAAATGCTATTGCAGGTCATGACAACAGGGACTCTACATCGATCCCGCAGGAAAAGAAAGACTATAAAAAAGCTTTGGTTAACAATGTAAAAGGTCTTCGTATCGGAGTTCCCCGCGAATTTTTTGGAGAGGGAATAAAAAAAGAAACTAAAGATGCCATTCATCAGGCACTTTCTTATTATGAGAAAGAAGGAGCGGAAATTGTCGATGTTTCCATTCCGCATATCGTGGCAGGCGTTTCTGTTTATTACATTATCGCACCGGCAGAAGCAAGCTCTAATTTGTCTCGTTATGACGGGGTGGGGTTCGGCTACCGAGTACCGGGAAAAGATATTGTAGATATGTATATTAAAACACGGAGTGCAGGATTTGGTGAGGAAGTAAAACGTCGTATCATGCTCGGCACCTATGTGTTATCGGCAGGGTATTATGATGCTTATTATTTGAAGGCGCTGAAAGTGCGCACTCTGTTGAAAGAAGAATTTGATAGGGCCTTCCAAACATGCGATGTACTGGTAGCACCTTCCTCGTCCGGGCCTGCTTTTAAATTCGGCGCTTTTTCCGATCCGTTGGAATTATATATGGAAGATATCTGTACTGTACCGGTAAATCTTATCGGTGCTCCTTCCATCAGTATTCCTGTGGGATTCAAAGACGGAATGCCCTTGGGGATGCAAATCATCGGTCCTGCTTTGGGGGAAGAAAAAATTTTAAGAACCGCCTATGCGTTTGAACAGGGGAACCCCCAATTCACAAAGACGGCACCGAAAGGAGAACTATAATGAAATATGAAGCGGTTATCGGACTTGAAGTTCATACTGAATTAAAAACCAAAACAAAAATTTTCTGTAGTTGTAAAACTTCTTTCGGCGATGCACCGAATACAAATGTATGTCCGGTTTGCCTGGGATTGCCCGGCGTACTTCCCATATTAAATAACAAAGTTTTGGAATATGCTGTTCGTGCAGGATTGGCATTAAATTGTGAAATTTCCCGATTCAGTAAGTTTGACAGAAAAAATTATTATTATCCCGATCTGCCAAAGAATTTCCAGACATCTCAATTCGATCTGCCGATTTGCGGACCCGGTTATCTTGACATAGAGGTTGACGGAGAAAAGAAGCATATCCGGATCACCCGGGCTCACATGGAAGAAGATGCCGGTAAATTGGTACATCATGGCGTGTCTATTACCGATTCGGATTATTCTTTGGTAGATTATAACCGTACGGGCACACCGCTTTTGGAAATTGTGTCTGAACCGGATATGCGTTCCGCTAAAGAAGCAGTGGCGTATATGGAAAAAATGCGAGCTATCCTTCAATATGTAGGTGTTTCCGATTGCCGCATGGAAGAAGGCAGTTTGCGTTGCGATGCCAATGTATCCGTCCGTCCTGTAGGACAAAAAGAATTAGGAACCAAAACAGAAATTAAAAATATCAATTCTTTTAAGGGCGTTGAAAAAGCGATTGAATATGAAGCATTGAGACAGGCCCGTCTTCTTGAAGAAGGGGGAACGGTCCGGCAGGAGACAAGAACATGGGATGAAAAAGAGGGCGTGACAAAGAGCATGCGTTCTAAAGAAGAAGCAAATGACTATCGATATTTTCCCGAACCTGACTTAGTTCCTTTTACTGTAAGCGAAGAATATATTGAGAAAATACGTGAAAGTTTGCCGGAGCTTCCTGAAGCAAGAAAAATAAGATATATGGAAGAATATAAGTTGTCTTCGGAAGACGGCGATTTCATGACCAATGATAAAGACAGAGCCGATTATTTTGAAGCCATGGTAAAAGCCGGTGCGGATCCCAAGACGGCAGTGAATTGGATCATGGGAGAACTGGCAGGACAACTTTCTGCAGAAAATGTTGAAATTGCCGAATCATCTGTCAGTGCGGAGAATTTAGCGGGCTTGCTGAAATTAATTGATAAAGGTGCCATTTCCGGTAAAATTGCAAAAAAAGTATTTGCCGACATGTGGAAAGAAGGCAGTACTGCAGAAGAAATTGTCAAAGAAAAAGGTTTGGTACAAATTTCCGATACGGATGCATTGGAGAAGCTGGTGGTGCAGGTCATTGCAAGTCATCCTCAGGCGGTTGCCGACTTTAAAGCAGGGAAAAAGAAAGCGGTGGGGGCTCTTGTGGGTCAGATTATGAAAGAGACAAGAGGACAGGCAAATCCGCAGGTAGTGAATCAACTTCTTTCAAAAAAACTTGCTGAATTATGACGGAAGATAAAAATACGGGACAGCCGGATGAAGAAACCCATGTCATGTCACATGAGGAAGTTAAAGATTATGCCGGCTTAACCTTGAATGAACAAGGAGAAGAAGAGGGGCGTGCTGAGGAAAATTCTTATATCCGTGTGAAGACGATTCATCTGAATGAATTGCCTTGGTGGAAAAAAATAGCAGGACTGGCAGTTATTTTCGCCCTCATCATTGTAGGACTTGCAATAGCCGGATTTTTCTTTCTCTGGGGAGCTGTTATTTTTGTGGCGGGAGCTATATTTTATTTCCTGAAAAAATATTTTTTTAAATAAAGTTGTCAGTGAAACGGGGGTCTGGACAAGACCTCTGTTTTCATTTATTTATATACAATATCGAAATAAAACGATATAATAATTAAAATGATTGATGTACATATGATATAGCGAAATAAGGAAGAATGAGATGAATAATTCGAGAATTAAAAGGCACTATTCGGATATAGAAACGCCTTTCAGACTGGCTGCACCTTTTGAGGCGACGGGAGATCAACCTAAAGCGGTGAATTCTTTGGTGAAAGGATTACAAGACGGCCATTGGGCACAAGTTTTACTGGGGGCAACGGGAACCGGTAAAACTTTTACGATGGCAAAAGTCATTGAAGAAGTACAACGTCCCACATTAATTATTTCTCCCAACAAAACATTGGCGGCCCAGACGGCCAGAGAATTTAAAGATTTTTTTCCCGACAATGCGGTTTATTATTTTGTAAGCTACTATGATTATTATCAGCCGGAATCGTATATCCCTCAAACAGACACCTATATAGAGAAAGATTCATCTCGAAACGAAGAAATCGATCGCCTTCGGCATTCGGCGACGATGGCTCTTTTTGAGCGGAAAGATGTTATCATCGTAGCCTCCGTTTCCTGTATATACGGTTTGGGAGATCCTGAAGATTACAGTACCATGGGATTATCTTTAAGGCCGGGAGAAGAGATCACCAGAGATGAAATCTTATCCCGTTTGGTGAATATGCAATATTTGAGAAATGATTTAAATTTTACCCGGGATACTTTCCGTGTAAGAGGAGATACTATCGACGTATTTCCCGCATCTTCAAATAATACGGCAGTGAGAATCGATATGTTCGGTGATGAAATTGACAGGCTTTCCGAATTTGATGTATTAACGGGAGAAACTGTTTCTGAAAGAGATCATATCGGCATTTTTCCGGCATCTCACTATGTGACGACCTCAGGAAAATTAAAAAGAGCTATGATCAGTATAGAAGCGGAATTAGAGGAGCGATTAAAAGAATTACGAAGTCAGGATCGTATTTTAGAAGCACAGCGGTTGGAACAACGAACCAATTATGATTTGGAAATGATGCAGGAGGTGGGATATTGTTCGGGAATAGAAAACTACTCCCGTCATATGTCTGCCCGTAATCCGGGGGAACCTCCGTTTACTTTGCTCGATTATTTTCCTGATGATTATATGATCATGATCGATGAATCGCATATCACAGTTCCGCAGCTTCATGCCATGTATAATGGCGATCAATCAAGAAAAAGAACATTAGTGGATTACGGTTTCCGGCTGCCCAGTGCTTTGGATAATCGCCCGTTGACATTTGATGAATTTACAGAGCGGATCAATCAGATTATTTATGTTTCTGCCACGCCGGGGCCCTATGAAATGAGTGTGCAAACGAATTTGGCGGAACAAATCATCCGTCCCACCGGATTATTGGATCCCAGTATCGAAGTACGTCCTATTGAAGGGCAGATGGATGATTTATTGGGAGAAATTCACAAAAGGGAAGATGTTAATGAAAGAGTGCTGATTACAACGCTGACAAAGAAAATGGCAGAAGATTTGACAGATTTTCTTACGGAGGCCGGTGTAAAAGTCAGATATCTGCATTCTGATGTGGCTACCATTGAACGAGCTGAGATTATCCGTGATTTGAGGGCCGGTGTTTTTGATGTACTGGTGGGAATCAATTTACTTCGTGAAGGGCTGGATATGCCGGAAGTATCTTTGGTTGCGATTTTGGATGCTGACAAAGAAGGATTTCTCAGAAATGATACGTCCATGATTCAGGTGATCGGGAGAGCGGCAAGAAATGCGCACGGCCATGTTATTATGTATGCCGACAGAATAACAAAATCCATGAAATATGCTTTGGAGGAAACCGAGCGGCGACGCAGTATACAGGCAGCTTATAATGAAAAACATCATATTATTCCCAAAACCATCAATAAAAAAGTCAAAGATTTAATTGATCTGACCATCATTAATGAAGATGAATCTGTCTATAATGGTAAAACGAACAAAACGGAAGAAATGACAGATGAAGAAATTTATAAGAAAATGAAAAATGCCGAGAAGAATATGAAAAGGGCCTCAAAAGAACTTGAATTTGAAGAGGCGGCCAAATGGAGAGATGAATTGTCCGAGCTTAAGCAGCAGTGGTCAAACAGGTATGGATCACAAGCGGAGTCAGCGCTGAGAAGACAGGCGAGCCGGACAAACAGAATTGTCAGACCTCAGAAAAAAAGAGTCTGATACAGAAGGGAAAAAGATGGAAAAAGGTATTGTAATTCAAGGGGCAAGACAGAATAATCTGAAGAATATAAATTTGACACTTCCCCGTAACAAGTTAATTGTTTTCAGCGGTTTATCCGGCTCGGGAAAATCATCACTGGCCTTTGATACGATTTATGCGGAAGGACAGAGAAAGTATGTAGAGTCTCTTTCCGCTTATGCCAGACAATTTCTGGGACAAATGAATAAGCCGGATATTGATAAAATAGAAGGACTTTCTCCCGCAATTTCCATTGATCAGAAATCGACAAGCCACAATCCCCGCTCTACGGTAGGGACAGTGACAGAAATTCATGATTATTTGCGTATGCTTTATGCCCACGCAAGTCGTGCTTTTTGCCCCAACTGCGGAAAGCCTATTACAAGGCAGACGGTGGATCAGATTGTAGATGCTTTGGCTGCGTTAGGTGAGCGGACCAAATTGATGATTCTGGGTCCTGTGGCAGTCAGCCAAAAAGG
>URAA01000065.1 GCA_900545785.1 uncultured Dialister sp.
CTTTTTCTACTTTTCCCTTGTCGAAAGGATCGCCTGCTTCTTCTAAAAGTTCCAAATCGTCTTTTAAAGACTGAATAATTTCCGGTGTCAGCTGAGCGGTGATTTTCGGATCGTCCAATTTACCTGAAAGGACTTCCAGTTTTTTGATGCCGTGAGCATTGTCTTTGATGAAAATATGGCAGACTTCTTTTTCCCTGTCATAAATTCCCGTATATTCTCCGTTGATCCCGATGGGCCAGTTCATGGGGCAGGAGCGGATTCCCAGAACGTCTTCGATATCGGACATCAGATCAAAAGGATTTTTACCGAAATGGTCGATTTTATTGACAAAGGTAAAAATGGGAATCCCCCGATCGGAACAAACTTTGAAAAGCTTTTTCGTCTGTGCTTCCACGCCTTTTGCCACATCGATGACCATGACGGCGCTGTCCACCGCCATGAGTGTACGATAGGTGTCTTCCGAGAAGTCGGCATGCCCGGGTGTATCTAATATATTGATGCGGCATCCGTTATAGTCAAATTGCAGAACCGAGCTGGTAACGGAAATACCGCGCTGCTTTTCTATTTCCATCCAGTCCGAAACGGCATAACGGGCGGTTTTTCTTGCTTTGACGGAACCTGCCAGATGAATGGCTCCGCCGTAAAGCAGAAGTTTTTCCGTCAATGTCGTTTTTCCCGCGTCAGGGTGGGAAATGATGGCGAAAGTACGCCGTCTTTGTATTTCTTCTAAATCAGTCATAGTGCACCTCAAATAATAAATCGTACTTATTATACAAGAAAAAGAAGTGACATGCTATGTCAATTTTTTGAGAAAATCCCGCATGAGGGAAATGAGTGTTTCCTCTGAAAGCAGGCGGTATATATCATCTGACGAGGCAAGAATGCCTTCCTTGCTTTCCAAGTATATTTCAAAACGGTTTTGCAACATTTCCGCTTCTTTGGAAAGGGAAGGCATGGGAATGGAGATGTGTTTTCCCTTTTTCATAAGAAATTTCATGATGACGGGACGGAAAAAATAATCGGCAAAAGCGCTTTCGATCCAATAAAAATGTTTCGTCTTTTTAAAACGGACGGTCTTTGGGAAAAATCTGCGGTACAGGGCGAGGCCGTCAAAATAGCCTCCCCAGAAATCGCTGAAGGCTGCATCGAAATCACCGTCTTTTTGTCGGTCGATGAATTCAAACGCATCGGCGTTGCAAATATGAATTTTTTCTTTATGAGGGAATTGAGGGAGAATATTTTTTTCAAAAAGTGAAATGACGTCGGGATTCATTTCCACAACGGTCACCGATTCGACAGAAGGTTTTTCGGAGGCCATAAAAGCATAATAGCCGAGGCCCAGACCGTAAGTGACGACTTTTCCCCGAGCTGCCTCAATCGGCGCTTTCATGGATTCTATCTCACTTACGACGACACTCATCCAGACCCGGTTATTTTCTAAAATGACGGGGAAAGAAGTTTTTTTCGTGAAAAAGCCGGCATCGGCATAAAGAAAGGGATTTTTCTTTTGATAAACATGGTAAGTCTGAAAAAATTCGAAAGGAAGCGTATCTGCCGTTTTGAGTTCAATCTTATTTTGAATATCATGGGGAAATTTTATTTTTTTATAATAAAGATTTTCATTAATGATGGAATTGTCATACTGCCGAAGCTGCCCCGCCGTATAACCGAGGAGAAGATCGTAAAGATCTTTTCCTCCGTAAAAATCGGTCAGTTCCGAATAAGGGAGCATGCTTTTTTTCTGATTGAACAGGGAAAAAATGATTTCTTCCAAAGTATCCCCGAAAGCTGTTTCCGCAACGGCGGTAAGAAAAGAATTTTTTCCCGCGGGATCTTTTCCGGTAAAAGGATCCATATGTTCCAGATACAGCCGGTCCCGTATGCCTTCCATAATGATGTCATTTACAATTTCTGCGGCAAGATATTTTTTCCACAGAGCAGCAATCGCTTTTTCTGTTTCTTTATTTTGTAAGATTTCCATAAAAACTCCTTGTGATCTTTTATTTGTATTATACGAAGAATAAAGGGAATGATACAAGAAGAGCGGCAGAAAGAAAGGAAAAATAAAGATTGGACGCCCTTTTATTTTAAAAATAAATGTAAAATGCTATAATATCTGCAAAGTATTTCTGTTGTTCAGTGATAAAGAGGTGAAGACATGGCCCGTATAAAAGGTTCCAAAAGGTGGGATGCGGTTTCATCGGCAGGCTGGCTTTCTCTCTTTTCCGATCCGAAGGTCATGTCGGATCTCATGATGCAGATGATTGCCGTGCTGTATCATTCACCGAATTATACGGATAATGCGAAACATATGGCGGAAGCTTTGTCCATGGAGTACCGTGCTTTAAATGCGGCAGTCGGATGGGCGGGAAATAAAATAAAAGATCTCTATGAGAGCGGAAAATTATCGGTCAGGAAAGCAGGTGCCGTCTCCGCTGAAGAAGAAAAGCGGATGAAAGACGGAGAAGACAAGATGGCGCCGTGGCAGTATGTGTTTGACGGCGAGGAAGATGAATACGGAGCCTATCTCTGGATTTTAAAACCGGAGATGATCACCGCTTTCAAAGAATTGGAAGATGCGGATATTTCGGAAAGAAATTTAGTATCTCGTGCATTGGCGGAAGATATTTCCTCTTTCGGGGCGGAAGGAAATCTGTTTTCCGCCACCCCTGACGAAACGGTGGAAAAAATACGGAATATTTTATCGGAAAAAGAACGATTTTTCAGAAAATCTCTGACGGATGCCACGGAATGCTGTGTTTGCGGAATCCGGCGGATTTCTCTTCTGTCCGCCGTACCCTACGGAGAAGGGGGCATGAAACACAAGGGCCTTATTCTTTGCCCCACCCACGGAGCACTTTTTGCGGCTCACCTGATTTCTTTCAGCGACAGGGGAAAACTTCTGATATCTCCCGCTTTATCGGAGGAAGAAAGAGAGCAGTTCCGGCTGGAAAAAGGCGGCAATGCAAGATATAATTTCAGTAGACGGCGAATGGCGCATCATCGCAGAATTTTTAATGAAGAAGGGCGGGAAGAAAAATGATCTTATCCGGCAGAGAAATAGAACGTCATATGGGAAAAGAAATAGTGATCACTCCTTTTCATCCGAAGCAGCTGAATCCGAACAGCTACAATTTGACTTTATCCGACGAGCTTATGATTTATGATGAGCATGAATTGGATATGAAAAAGAAAAATACCAGTCATCTGATCAAAATTCCCGAAGAAGGATTTCTTTTAGAGCCCAATAAATTATATTTGGGACGGACGGCGGAGCATACAAAGACGACTTCTTTTGTTCCCATGCTGGAAGGCCGCTCTTCCGTAGGACGCCTCGGTCTTTTTATCCACGTGACGGCAGGATTCGGCGATATAGGATTTTCCGGCTATTGGACACTGGAAATGTTTTGCGTCCAACCTATCCGCATCTATTCGGGAGTGGAAATCTGCCAGATTTATTTCCATACCATTCTGGGCGAGGCAGATACGTACAGCAGCGGCAAATACCAAAATAATCAGGGGATTCAGCCGAGCCTGCTTTACAAAGATTTTGAAAAGTAGTATTATTAGAATAACTTCATAGCACTTTGAGCAAAGACGCTTGCAGCGGATATTTAATCATGTATCCGGCTGCTTTTTTTATTCTCAGGCAGGGAGAGGTTGCAGAATTCGGCAGGGCCGATGGGAATAAAATAATCGGCCGAACAGGGCCGGGATTGTTTCAAAGTCTGATTTGAGCAGGCATCAGCGATGCATTTGGGAGGTAATCAACATGAAAAAAACAGTGAAAAAGATGTTCATAGCAGGAACGGCGTGTTTAATGGGAGCGGCATTGCTTGCAGGCTGCGGCGATTCGAAAAGCGGAGGGAAGCAGTTTTTAAATATTGCCACCGGCGGTACGGCAGGCACATATTATCCTCTCGGCGGCGCGCTGGCGGAACTGCTCAATAACAATATTAAAGACATGAATGCATCCGCCCAGTCCACAGGCGCTTCCGTTGCCAATGTGAATATGTTGAAAGACGGTTCTGTAGACATTGCATTCATTCAAAATGATATTTCTTACTACGCTTCTACGGGAACGGAAATGTTTAAAGATAATAAAGTAAGCAATCTGAGAGGACTTGCCGCTCTTTATCCGGAAACAATCCAGTTTGTTACCACTGCCGATACGGGGATCAAAACCATTGCCGATTTGAGAGGTAAAAAAGTGGCGGTCGGTGCAGCAGGTTCCGGTGCGGAAGCAAATGCACGGCAGATTCTTGCCGCTTACGGCCTTACTTATGATGATATCGATGAACGGTTCCTTTCCTTCGGCGAAGCGGCTGATGCATTGAAAGACGGAAACGTAGATGTCGGCGTGGTTGTTGCAGGGTTCCCCACGGCAGCGATTCAGGACTTGTCTGCCAACAAATCAGCATCCATCATCAGTATTGATGCAGATAAAGCTGATGAGCTGATAAAGAAATATCCTTACTATACAAGAGTAGTCATTCCGCAGGGCACCTATCCCGGGCAGGAAGAAGATGTACAGTCTGTTGCAGTCAAGTGCATTATTGTTACTACCGACAAGATGAGCGATGATCTGGGCGAGCAGGTCGCAAAAGCTGTCTATGAACATTTGGACCGCATGAAAGCAGCTCATTCGGTAGGGAAATACATTACAAAAGATACGGCTCTTGACGGTATGTCCATTCCGATGAATGCCGGTGCTGAAAAATATCTGAAAGCGAAATAAATAAAAAAGATCCCACAGACAAGAGGGAAGCGTGGGCAGCCCGTATATACTTCCCTTTCCGTTTGTGGGAATTTTCTCTTTTATGAAAGGTGAGGGCCTGCTCCGGCCTGTGTACGAGATGATAAAAAAAGGACAACAGGGAAAACTGGAAACCCGTATCGCTTATGCGGGAATCGTCATTTCCATCTTTATAGCCGTTTTCGGTTACTATATACGGCTTCCTTATTTATACGGACAAACGGAAGACGGATTCGTTATCAAACAGGAAGTGGAGGCGGGAACGCCGGTTACTTTGTCTTATCGTCATTCTGTCCAAAAAACCATGGTGTATGAATATCTGGTAGTGAATGACATGGAAGACGGACTGGTACTGAAGTCGACAAAATATCAGTCCGGCGGCGCAGGACTTCCTTTTTCCAAAGAAGAAGGAGAGTTTCGCCGGGAGGGGGAATGGTTTATTTTAGATAAAATAAACAGAAAATATCCCGATTTATCCATACGGAACGGAGTAACAAACGACGGGCATATTACGGTGGGCGATAAAGAATATGTGCTTTCCGAACTTATGCCGCTCGAAAAAGAATTGCATTTATATGTAGCTCCTCTTTGGAGGGGGTATTGGATGAAAAAAGAGATTAGGAGTTGATTACATTGGATGATATGGACAAGAAAGAGAATGTGTCGGGAGGGGAAAATGGGGCAGCCCATGAAATCGATCATCATCTCCAAAAGAAATTAAAAGAACTGGACAAAGAATCAAATACGATGGAATATGAAGGTATTTGGGCGAAACTGATTGCTCTTATCTGTATCTGCTTTTCTTTGTTCCAAATTTACACGGGATTTTTCGGAGCCTTGGATGCGATGATTCAGCGCTGTATCCATTTATCCTTCGGTATTTCTCTTGTCTATCTTTTGTGTCCGACAAAACGTGAATGGGTGAAGGATGGCCGTGTTCATCCTCTTGATTTGTTCCTTGCCGTCGTGGCAACGATTCCGCCCATTTACATTTTATTGAATTATCAGCAGCTTATTTTAAGAGCCGGCACGGTAACGCCGACAGATGCTTTTATGGGCGTTCTCGGCATGCTCATGGTCATTGAAGCGGCAAGAAGAATCGTAGGGCTTCCGATTGTCATCGTGGTACTCTGTTTCCTTGCTTACGGCTTCTTCGGACGTTATATGCCGGGACCGCTGGCTCACAGAGGGCTTACCATAAACCAGATGGTGGGTCATCTGTTCTTTACCACGGAAGGTGTCTTCGGAATTCCTATGGGGGTTTCCTCCACTTTTATTTTCCTTTTCATTCTATTCGGCGCTTATTTGGAAAAGACGGGGCTCGGGAAATTCTTCATTGATATCGCCAATGCCATTGCGGGATGGGCTTCCGGCGGTCCAGCCAAAGTAGCGGTAATATCTTCCGCTCTCCAAGGAACCATTTCCGGTTCATCTGTTGCCAATGTGGTCGGATCTGGGTCCTTCACTATTCCTATGATGAAAAAATTGGGATATCATAAAAATTTTGCCGGTGCTGTAGAAGCCGCCGCTTCCACAGGAGGACAGCTTATGCCTCCGATCATGGGCGCCGCCGCCTTTTTGATGGCGGAATTTGTAGGCGTCCCCTACATGGAAGTCGTCAAAGCTGCGGTTGTTCCCGCTATTTTATACTTCATCGGTGTATTCCTCGGTGTTCATTTTGAAGCGAAAAAAGATAAATTGGTCGGCACCCCGAGAAGCGAACTTCCCGCATGGGGAAAAATCATGAAAGATGAAGGGCATCTGGCGATTCCGCTGGTAGCTATCATCGGACTTCTTGCATCCGGCTATACTCCGATGAAAGCGGCTCTTGCGGGAATTGTCATCTCCATTGCGACCGCCATGCTGAGAGCCAATACACGAATGACTTTCAATGATATGGTAGACGGCCTCATCAAAGGTGCCCGCGGTTCTTTGGGGGTTCTCATAGCCTGCGCATCGGCAGGGATGATCATCGGCATCGTAACAAAAACGGGGGTAGGTCTGAAATTGGCATCCGCTCTCGTGGACGTGGCAGCAGGAAACTTTATGCTTCTTCTGGTTTGCACGATGCTGACCTCACTGATTTTGGGAATGGGCGTTCCCACTACGGCAAACTATGTCATCACATCTACGATTGCCGCTCCTGCTTTAATTCAGCTGGGAGTACCCGTTTTGGCGGCTCATATGTTTGTTTTCTACTTCGGCATTATTGCGGATATCACTCCTCCGGTGGCTCTTGCCGCTTATGCAGGGAGTGCTATTTCCGGCGGTGATCCTTTAAAAACGGGAGTGAATGCATCAAAACTGGGCATTGCCGCATTCATCATCCCCTATGTATTTGTCCTTTCGCCCCAAATGCTCGGAATCGATGCTTCTTTCATCGGCATCGTCATGATTGCTTGCACGGCTTTGATCGGTATGGCAGGTATTTCTGCAGGAATGATCGGATTTTTGGTCACTAAGACGAATATATTGGAAAGAATTTTGTTGTTTGTCGGCGGACTGCTGCTCATTGATCCTCAGCTGCTGACAGATGCCGTCGGTATCGGCATATTGGCTTTTGTTCTCTTTATGCAGCTTATGAGAAAAAAGAAAGAACAATCGGCATAAAAGAAAAAAGTGCAGTTTCCTTTGCGGGGCTGCACTTATTTTTTTAGAAAGATTTTGAATAATCAAGCTTTTCTATTTTATTTTCCTCACTCCAAGGCAATTTTAGTTTGGGAGGAACATTTTCCCATATATGAGGGAACAGGGACGTTTCTTCCGCATCGTCTTCATGCGGGATAAAAACGGGAAGCCGCTCCGGCAAAATTTCAAGATCGATCGGGAAAGCAGGGCCTTTGTCTCCGTCTATATTCGTCCAAAGCTCTTCTCCGTCTTCAATGGAAATATGAGCTTTTTTTATGTCGATCACAGTGAGGATTTCCGGTCCCAGCTGCAGTCCAGTGAGAAGTTTCGGCGCTTCGCGAATGGCAGGTATCCATTGGAAATCATGAAAAAGAGCCAATTTGATGACACCTTTGATTTGCTCGGAAGGAGGAACCAAGTTGCGGAAACTTCCCGCAGAATCGGTGAGCATGGCGGCAATCAGAGGAGAAGATACCCGGGTGACCGTTCCGTTTTCTTCGGCGATTACAAATCGATAAGACTGCTGACGGGGAAGGGCTTGAAACCCCTTCATGTAATAAGCAAGAGATCCGAACAATGCTTTTTCCCGAATGGAAACTTCACTGACCGCTTCGGGAATAAGCCCTGCCGCTGCAACATTTATAAAATAACGATCGTTGATTCTTCCTACATCGATGGTCGTTCTTTTTGCCCGCTTGAATGAATCGATCGCTTTTTCCGGATTGAGAGGAAGCCGTAGTGCTCTAGCCAGATCATTGACGGTTCCGAAGGGGACAAAACCGAAACAGGACCGGCTTTGCACGGG
>URAA01000066.1 GCA_900545785.1 uncultured Dialister sp.
GATTCTCAATGACGGCGGTAGCGGCTCTTTTAGCGGCCGGTGCCGTAAGTATTGCCGGCCTTATAGGCTTTGTGGGTCTTGTCGTGCCTCATATTGTGCGGCTTATTATAGGAACGGATTATAAATATGTAATACCCGGATCAGCCATCTTGGGAGCCGGTGTTTTAGTATTTTGTGATACCTTGGGACGAATTCTATTTTCTCCTGTTGAAATCCCGGCAGGAATCATAATGGCCTTTCTGGGAGCCCCGTTTTTTCTGTATTTATTGAGGAGAAGTTCATGATGGATGATATAGAAATTTTAATATCGGAAATTCATCTCTCTTTCGGTAAAAATGAGATACTTAAAGGCGCAGAATGTCGTATAAAGAAGGGGAGTATTGTAACATTTTTAGGACGTAACGGTTGTGGGAAATCTACTTTACTCAAAGCAGTTACGGGAAACCTGAAACCGGACAAGGGATATATAAAAATTGCAGGGAAATCTCTTCATGAATATAAAAATAAGGAAATGGCAAGATATGTGGCATTTTTGCCACAGGTGCATGAAATCCCTAAAGATATGACCGCAGAAGAACTGGTTGCTTGCGGGAGATATCCTTATCAACATTGGTGGACCGGAGTTTCCACCCATGACAGAGAAGTCATCAAAAGCGCCATGAAAAGGACGAATACCTATCATTTGAAAGATCGATATACATCGAGTTTGTCCGGAGGAGAACGACAACGGGTATGGATAGCCATGGCACTTGCACAAGAGCCTAAAATTCTCATTCTTGATGAACCGACTACCTATTTGGATATTTGTCACCAACTGGAAGTTTTAGAGTTGGTATCGAAATTAAATCAGGAAGAAAATTTAACTGTGGTCATGGTTCTTCATGATATAAATCATGCAATTCGTTATTCCTCAGAGATCTTTGTCCTGGAAGACGGTATTATTAAACGATATGGCTCACCGCTCAGTGTTATGACTCCGGAAGCAATCGCAGAAATATTCGAAGTGGATGCCGATGTAGAAATAAGGGGAGGAAGACCCAATATTATTATTAACGGACTGTTGGACCGGCGAATTTGATTAAACGAAAATTTATTATAAAATACATAGAAAATGAATTCTTACATCGGCTTCGAAATCGGATCAAATATCTGAAGATTTGAGGTCGATATTTTTTTAAGAATCTAACAAAATGAAGTCTCGATCATTATTATTAATAATTTTAAAACCGAGATAATTGCGGATTATTACATAAGGGGCAATTATTTTATATAAAAAAAGTGCAGCGGTTTTATTAATTACTGCACTTAAGGTATACCCCGAAGATATTTCCAACGTATTTATTTTTAATTAATAAATTATTTTACTTTCAGTTTTGATGATAAGCCAAATCAAGCAGCTTGTTCATTGCTTCCGGAGTTCGGATACCGGGATTCATAAGAAAAAGATCTACAGGTAGAAAGTAAACACGATTGTTTTTTACGGCATCTAAATTTGACCAAGCCGGATTATCTCTCATTTGTTCGTTCATTTTTTTAGAGATTTCTGCTTCTTTTCCCATGGTAACAACGAAAATGATTTCAGGATTATCGGAAGACAGTTGCTCTAACGAATAAGGAACCGTTTTTGAATCTAAAGTGATGTCTTTATGGTTTAACAGAACATTGTTCATTTTTAATCGTTCAACCATGGAAGCACAAATAGCTTTGGGAGTTTCCGCTGTGACCGCTTTGCCGGTTGCACGAAGGACGGCTACCTTTGCAGGTTTAAATTTTAGAGCATCCTTTTCGACTTTTGCTACTCCTTTTTCATATTCTTTTATTATATTTTCAGCAGTATCTTCCTTATTGAATAATTGTCCCATCAGTTTTAATAGAGGGACATTGTCATTTATACCGTCATAGTTGATAAGCAGATAAGGAATTTTATTGCTTTGCAGCAAAGACTCAAGTTTTGTATTTTGCCCTTTTTCTCCAAGAACAAAATCAGGTTTCAGACCTACAAGAGTTTCCATATTGATATGAGCGACTTGACCTAATTGAGGGAGAGATTCCGCTTCTTTCGGTATCGGGTTAGCGGTGGTGGGGCGTGCAATGGAAGTGCCTCCGACTGCATACGCCATGTTTAACAGGGGGGTACTCAGTGTAACAATTCGTTTAGGAGGGGAACTTACAGTTACTTCTTGTTGCTTGTAAGAATAAGTGTAAGATGATGAGGGAGACTCTTTTTTGTTTGTATTACTACAGCCTGCGGCAGAAATACATAGAATGGCGACAAGAAATATCATATAAAGTTTTTTCATAAAAGCTCCTTGTTTTTATAAAAAAACCACCGTCAAAGAGATGACGGCGGTTTTTGTCAAAAGAGAGATCATCTCTTAAGATATTTTATCATACTATTTCAGAGCTTCTAAAGCTTCATTAGATCTTTCTACATAGATTTTGCGGATATTTTCATTTTCACCGAGTCCGTGAATATAAGCGTCAACTTTGATTCCTTCACCCATAAGGATGCTCTTGTGGCTGTCCGGTTCGTCACCTGCCATATCGTTGTTGGCATGGTCGCCGGCAACCATCATAATCGGCATCAATGTAACATGTTTAATTCCTTTAGCTTTTAATTTCGGAATAACATCTTCCAGATTCGGACGGCCTTCTACAGAGTAAACAAATACATTTTCTATTCCGAGTTCTCCGAGTCGATCTTGAATAACGGAGTAGTAAGCATTGCTCGGATGGGGAGTACCGTGAGCCATGAGAAGTGTGGCATCAGTTTTTCCCATAACCGGGAACTGGGTCTTTACAGCATTGAGGAAGTCCACGACCTGGTCCGGAGCATCTTCAGTTCCTTGATAATACATTAACGGGGTAGCAATGGATAAAGCTTTAAACTTAGACATCTGCATTTTGGTTACTATAGTTTTATAACTGTACTCTACGCCGGGAATTATATCCAAGGAAACAACAGCAACACGAGTGTATCCTTCTGCTTTCAATTTATCAAATGCTTTTTCGGGTGTAAGTTTCTGAATACCTTCATTTGCTTTGACACGATCGATGATGATGTGGGATGTATATGCTTCAAATACCGGGATATCGGGATGCGCCCTTTGTATATCTGCTTTTACTGCTTCAATTGTTTTTGCACGAGTTTCAGGGAAAGTGGTGCCGAAAGTCATAATCAGGATGGCATCTTTATTTTTAACATTCTGCATTGCCGGATTATGGTAGCTCCATACGCCGATGGAAGAAGCTTCAAGAAGTGCCGGCGTAGGATTTTGCACTTCAGAACTGAGTTCGTAGGCAGCATTTGCATTCATCCCCAATCCTAACACGCAAAGTGCGGCAACAGAGGTTGATAAAATAGCTTTGATACTCTTTTTCATAAATGATCACTCCTTAATAAAATAATTGACATCATGAAATAAAGTTATAATTTTTAAAAATAAATTAGTATTTTCCCCTTATACTATTTATATTTTAAAAATTATAATTTGATATATTAATATTATTACAATAAAACTATTAAGTCAATTAGAAAATGATTCGTAAATAAAATGGTTATATGGGAACACATTTGTTTATTGCAATTTTGCATAATTAAACCTGATATCTTAATCAAAAGACATGACTTGTGATACAATAAAGAGCACAATGAAATGATAGGAAGGGTATGGTATATGAAAGCGTTTTCCGGAACCGGTATAAAATTCGGTATTGATATCGGTTCGTCTCAGGTTCGCATATATTCTGACAGTAAAATAGTTTTAGAAGAATCCAGTTGTGCTGCGGTAGATAACGCAACAGGAGAAATTCTCGGATTCGGCACGGATGCAATCATACGGACTCATTCATCCCAAGCGGGGAGCTGCCGTTTGGAATGGGCGGTTAAAAACGGAGTGATGGCCGATTATGAGATGACGAAAGGAATGTTGCGTTATTTCATTAATAAAGCCAGTCGCCAATCGGTTAATCGCCCCAATGTCATGATTTCAACTTCTTGTGAAATCAGTTCAGTGGTCAAGCATGCTCTGGTGGATGCGGCTCGTCATGCAGGTGCACAAAAGGTATCATTAATTTCATCTTCAGCTGCCGCTGCCGTCGGAGCCGGTTTGGTTCTTGATTTGCCGGATGCGGTGTTATCTACCGTTATAGGAAAAGATAGGACGGATTGCGGGATTTATTGCTGCGGCGGAGTAGTTTATGAAAAAGGAATTGCCTTCGGCGGTGTAACAATTGATTTGGAGATCACGCAATTTTTGTATGATAAATATCATTTAATGATAGGAGAAAATCAGGCGGAACAATTAAAACATGAATGGGTTTCCGTTATTCATAGAAGAGAAAATCGAGTGTTTACGGTAAGAGGTCGAAGAATAGAAGACGGAGTAGAAATTATTGTAGAGCTTACCGACAGTGAATTAGCACCGGTTATGCAGAGAAACTTGATGCCGGTTGTAAAATTAATTAAAGAGGTACTCCGGTTTTCTACACCGGACATGGCGGAAGATCTCATAAGAAACGGCATGCTGATATCAGGCGGTACGGCTAAATTACCGGGGATTTCCGAATGGATATCCGAGCAAATCGGAATCCCCGTATTTGTTCCCGAAGAACCTGAAAATGTTGTAGCTATCGGCTGCTATCATGCTATTGATGATGTGAGAGGCCTATCTTTGATCATTGATAATGGAGAGAAGTATTACGGAGGAATCTGATGCTTTTTTTTGGAAAGCGAAAAATTATATTGACGATATTGGTTTTGGCAATGATGGCTTTGGCCGGTTGGTTTTGGAAACATAAGGAATCAGTTCCTTTTATTTCACAAACTTTATCTACCGCATCCGCGCCTTTTGAATATAGTACGAGCCGGATCGCCTTATTCGGGAAAACCGGAATAGGAATTATTGACCAATCTGTTTCGAAATGGAATGAACTGGATGATTTAAGAAAAGAAAATGCCGGACTTCGGGCTGAACAATCAAGATATAGTGAAATTTTAGCCGAAAATATTCGATTGAGGGATTTGCTGAAATTTAAAGAAGGTTATACAAAATTTAACCTTCTCGGAGCATCTGTCATTTCGAGAGATTACGGAGGCTGGACGAATACCTTGATAATTGATCGAGGAACTGACAGCGGAATCAAACCGTATATGCCTGTGATAGTTCCTCAAGGGGTCGTAGGTTTTGTAAGTGAAACTTATTTAAATACTTCCAGAGTTCAATTACTTCTTGATCCGAGAACTGTGTTGGGGGGAATCGTTCAACGTCCGGCATCTCGTGTCGCGTCTATGGTTTCAGGCAATGCAGGTAAACAGGGGCTTTTATCGTTTATGAATATTGCAAGGGAAGCGGATGTCATCAAGGGAGATGTTGTGATTACCTCCGGATATGGCGGAGTTTATCCCAAGGGACTGGTTATCGGAACCGTTGAAAGGGTATCCGATGATACAGATCAAGTGGCCTTAGATGCAGATATAAAACCGGCTGTAGATTTCAGTCATTTGGAAGAAATATTTGTGATTACCGATTCCATCCAAAGGTCATTGCCTGAAGAAATTGATAATATTCCCACCAGAGAAAGACCGGTTAACCCTAACAGCCAGCAAGTGGAGGCTAAAAATGAATAAAACGCTGGTTGCAAGTTTGAGTTTTATCCTTTTTCTGGTGCAAAGTTCCATTTTGCCTTTCTTCTTTAACGGAATCTCCCAACCGGATATTTGGTTGGTATCTATCATTATAGCCGCCCTGATATTTAAGTTGCCTTTTGTATTGAGTCTGACTGTGATCGGAGGACTCGTGCAAGATTTGGTCATTTCAAATTTTTTTGGAATGCATTTTTTCCCATATCTTATTATTGCGTATGGGGCTGCTAAATATGGAAAGGAGAGATATAATCGCCACTGGTATGTTTCTGTAGCTGCAGTAATTGCCGGCTCGATCATATATCTTCTTTTAACAATGATTATTCTTGTGCTTGGAAATATAAAAATAGAATCCCCAATATATTTGTTGCAGACGGGACTGCCTTTTGTGGCTTATAATGCGGCAGCCTCCTTATTTTTGCACAGAATTCTCTGGGGACTGAATTTTGAAAGGGAACCACGCTGGTAATGAAAAAACGTGTGCCGGAATTACTCGACGGATTACTGAAAAATAAAGAAGAGTCAAAGTACGGTAATATGATATATGCAGCTATATTTCTTTTGTCGATTTTGACACTTCGCTTATTTTATATGCAAATAATTGACGGTTCTTACTATCGGCAAGAGGCAGATGGGAACAGAATCAGAACTTTGCCTGTACTTGCTTCACGTGGTGTCATGTATGATAGAAACGGTATATTGCTGGCAGGCTCGAGGGCAGCATACAGTGTTACGATGCCTGTAGACAGAAAGAATAACAGTTTATCCGATGAAGAACTGCAAAAATTATCTGTACTTTTAAAAATGCCGATTGAATTATTAAAGAAAAGAATTGAAGATAATAAATCAGCATTCGGGGCTATCTATCTGGCTCGTGATGTAGGACTTGCCGCAGCAACAGAAATTCAAGAACATAAAAATGATTATCCCGGAATAGAAGTGGAAGTACAGCCGATTCGGATATATCCTTATGGAAAAACAGGAGCACAGATGATCGGTTACGTCGGTGAAGCGGGTCCTGATGATAAAAATGCTGCCGGAAAATCATATACCAATGGTACTCTGATTGGCCGTTCAGGACTTGAAGACCAGTATAATCAATATTTGGAAGGAGAAAGCGGAGTCCGTATTATTGAAGTAAACGCATCGGGGCAGCCGGTTAATTATGAAGAAGGGCATTCTGTTGTTCCCGGTCATAATATCCGTTTGACTATTGATGTAAATTTACAGAATGCAGCGGAGAAAGCAGTTGAAGAGCAAATAAATATCCTTAATGAATCAGGAACCTTTCCTACCGGTGCCGCAGCGATGGCAATTGATCCTAACAGCGGAGCCGTTTTAGCCATGGTAAGCTGGCCCAGTTTTGACCCGAATCAGTTCAGCCGCGGGATATCCAATGAGGAATGGGCCCAAATTTTAAATAACAAAAATCATCCTCTGCAGAATCGCAATATTTCATCCATGTACCCTCCCGGTTCTACGTTTAAACCGATTACGGCAGCAACAGCACTGGAAGCAAAAGTAGTGACTCCGGAAGAAAAAATTTATGACAGCGGAAGGCATTGGCTGATTGACAAAAGGAATTCTGAAGGTGAAGCATTCGGATGGATTGACTTTTATGAGGCTATGGCAAAGTCTGATAATGTATATTTTTATGAAATAGGCAGACGAGTCGGAATTGATCGTCTGGCCGCGATGTCCCGTGCTTTCGGGCTGGGAAAAATAACGGGAATTGATCTGGCGGGAGAAGTGGAAGGCAATGTTGCCAGCGAAGAGTATAAAAAGGAAGTCTTTAATCAGGATTGGTATCTGGGGGAAACTTTTGATGCATCTATCGGACAAAGTTTTACACTGACGACACCGTTGCAAATGGCTATGGTTTATACTGCTATTGCCAACGGAGGTTTTCAATATCAACCGTATTTGGTCAGCCGTATTGACAATTTAGACGGGACTCCGAAACAAGTCTTTACACCTAAGCGGACAGGTACACTTCCGTTATCAAGAGCAACATTGGATGCGGTACGTACATCACTTCGCCGGGTTATGGAAAAAGGAGGAACCGGGGAATTCTTATTTGAATCATATCCGGTCGCACTGGCAGGTAAATCAGGAACTGCGGAAACAAACGGTTTAGATAACGGTTGGTTTATCGCTTATGGTCCTTATGATAAACCGGAGATTGTCGTTGTCTGTATGTTTGAACATTCCGGTTTCGGTTCTGATTCGGCAGCGCCTGTTGTTAAAAAAATAATGGATGCATATTTTCATATTGATGAAAATGCTTTGAAAAATACAAGT
>URAA01000067.1 GCA_900545785.1 uncultured Dialister sp.
TAGAAGGCTACGGATATGCCATCTGTGATGATATCGGCGGAGCCATCAAAGGAGATACGATAGACGTAGGGGTAGAAACTTTAGAGCAGGCTTACGAATGGGGAACAAGAGATGTGACAGTTTATCTCATTTCATAAAGAGAGTCCTTGTGCTCTAAAAAAGACGATGTGTTTCGTTTTGTTGCGGTACCTACCGGGGTTTGTTAAAATAAATGCGGTAAGTGAAATGAAACATAGTTGACAAAGGAGGATATATGGCAAATTTGACGGCAGTTATTTTGGCGGCAGGCCAAGGTACACGGATGAAATCAGCTTTGCCGAAAGTAATTCATAAAGTATGCGGAGTACCTATGGTGGAACAGGTTATCCGCATTGTGAGAACTGCAGGATATGAAAAATGTGTAGCCATTACAGGATTTAAAGAAGATTCCGTCAGGAGTTGTCTTGCCGATAAAAATATTTTTTTTGTTCATCAGGAAGAACAATTGGGAACGGCTCATGCCGTTATGCAGGCCGTACCGGAGTTTGAAAATGATTTGGAAGGGTATGTACTTGTCGTCTGCGGAGACACACCTCTTCTGCGCTCATCGACCATAAAAAAATTGACCGATGTCTGTAAAGAAAACGGAGCAGCCGCTTCCGTTTTAACCGCAGTTTTGAAGAATCCTTTCGGATACGGCCGTATTCTCCGTGATCACGACGGAAACATGATGTCCATTGTAGAGCAAAAGGACGGAACACCCGAAGAATTGGCGGTTCATGAAATCAATACGGGGACTTACGTATTTAAAATAAAAGAATTGCTTGAATCTTTGAAATCTGTTGATAATAAAAATGCACAAGGAGAATATTATCTTACCGATGTATTTGAAATATTGATCAAAGCAGGGAAAAAAGTGATTCCCGTCACCGCAGAAGATGTAAATGAAACCATGGGGGTCAATTCCCGTATCCAATTGGCGGCAGCCGATAAAATTCTCCGCCTTCGCAAAGCCGAAGAATTGATGGATCAGGGGGTCACCATTATTGATCCGGAAAACACATATATAGAACAAGATGTACAAATCGGAGCTGACACGACGGTATACCCGGGCTGTATATTACAGGGAAAAACCGTTATCGGAGAAAATTGCATGATTGGTCCCGATGCACAACTGACGGATGTGGTCTGCGGAAACGAAAATCGTTTAAACCGTGTATATGCGCATGAATGCAGGCTCGGAAATAACAATGAAATCGGTCCTTTTGTCCACTTAAGACCGGGAACGGAAATTCATGATCATATAAAAGTAGGAAATTTTGTAGAAGTAAAAAATTCCGTTGTAGATGACGGAACAAAATTACCTCATTTAATTTATTGCGGAGATTCCGATCTGGGTAAAAATGTCAATTTCGGCTGCGGTACGGTTACCGTTAATTTCGATGGGAAAAAGAAATACAGAACCGTCGTTGAAGATCATGCTTTCATCGGTTGTAATACGAATCTGGTCGCGCCCGTTCATATAGGAGAAAGAGCATTTACCGCCGCCGGATCGACCATCACGAAAGATGTACCGAAAAATGCCCTGGCAGTAGGGCGGGCAAAGCAGGTAAATATAGAAAACTGGGTCAAAAAGGATACCTATAAAGACTGATACACTCAGTATTTATAAATTTAATTCCCTTAATTGTTTGCAAAAGGTATATAATAAAATAATATGATGTTGCAATTTTATAGGGGAGTTTATTTATCACAGCCCTTGCGGGAAGAAAAGGAGAAGAGCATACATGGATACGGAAGATACGTCTAAGCTGAAAATTTTTACGGGAACGTCACACCCGTCTCTTGCAAAAGAGATTTCAGATTATATCGGAGTTCCTCTGGGAAAATCTTTGTGCGGAAGGTTTAATAACGGGGAAATTCAGGTGATGATCAATGAAAGCGTTCGCGGCAAAGATTGTTTTATTATTCAGCCGACAGGGGCACCGGTCAATGATAACCTGATGGAAATGCTCATCATGGTGGATGCCCTTAAAAGAGCTTCCGCCCGCCATATTACGGTCGTTGTACCTTATTACGGCTATGCCAGACAAGATAGAAAAACCAGAGGAAGAGAGCCGATCAGTTCCAAACTTGTGGCGGATCTTCTTTCCGCAGCCGGTGTAACCCGGGTGGTAACCATGGATCTTCACGCAGGACAGATTCAGGGATTCTTTAACGTACCGGTCGATCATTTGGCATCGGCAGCCTTGTTGGCGGAATATATAAAATCTAAAAACCTGGAAAATCTGACCATCGTTTCTCCCGATTTGGGCGGTGTCAACCGGGCAAGAGATTTGGCGGATCGCGTAGGGGCGCCCATTGCTATTATCGAAAAACGCCGTCCCGAACCGGGGATTGCCAAAGTAATGAATATCATCGGTGATGTTCAGGGACGAAACTGTGTTATCGTCGATGACATTGTCGATACGGCAGGATCGCTTTGCGAAGGTGCCAAGGCTTTGGCAAATTACGGAGCCGTCGGAGTATATGCTGCTGTCTGCCATCCCGTATTAACCGATCCGGCAACGGAAAGAATTAAAGAATCCAATATCAAAGAATTGGTGGTTACAAACTCCCTTCCGATTCCGAAAGAAAAAATGCAGGATAAACTGACCGTTCTGTCCGTAGCTCCCCTTTTGGGAGAAGCTATTATACGTATTTTCCACGATGCATCCGTGAGTGCTTTATTTGACAAATGAAATTAATTGCAGGGCTGGGGAATCCCGGCGGAGAATATGAACATACCCGTCATAATATGGGGTTTGACGTTATTGACGAATTGGCACGCCGCTGGTCCGTATCCGATTGGAAAAAGGACATGCAGGCAGAAATTGCTTCCGTTACAAAATACGGGCAAAAAATTTTATTGGTAAAACCGCTGACCTATATGAATTTGAGCGGAGATGCAGTAAGTGCCATAGCTGCCTATTATAAGATTGATATAAGTGATATTTATATCATTTGTGATGATTTGGATCTCCCTCCGGGAAAAATAAGAATCAGGAAAAAAGGTTCTGCCGGAGGACATAACGGAATCAAATCTTTGATCTCCCGTCTTCACTCGGAAGAATTTGTCCGCTTCAGGATCGGTATCGGTCATCCCAAAGACGGCCATACGGTGATTGAACATGTCCTTAAGCGTCCTTACGGGGATGAAGTGCCGGCAGTGGAAGAAGCCAAAAAACATACTGCCGACGCCGTCGAATGTGCTTTGGAAGTAACAATCGACAAAGCGATGAATATGTTTAATCCTAAAAAGAGCAAATAATGAATGGGAGCTGAAAAGCTCCTTTTCTTATGAAACGGTATTTATGATAAAATCAAGACAGCTGATGAAATCATTTGATGAAAGGAGCCGGGAAATGATCGGCAAATTGATAGTTTTGGAAGGAATCGACGGCAGCGGAAAGGCGACTCAGTCGGAAATTCTGGGAAAGAAACTTCTGGATATGAAAATAAATGTAAAACATGTATCTTTTCCCGATTATGAAAGTCCTTCTTCATCGTTGGTCAAAATGTACTTGCAAGGTGATTTCGGAAAAGATCCGGGCGATGTAAATCCTTATGCGGCATCTTTATTTTATGCGGTAGATCGATTTGCTTCTTATCGCAGAAAATGGAAGTCATTTTATGAGAACGGCGGATTTGTGATTGCCGATCGATATACCACAAGCAATATGGTTCATCAAATGACAAAATATGATGAACGAGAAAAGCAGGAGAAATTCTTAAGCTGGCTTGAGCAGACAGAGTATGAAAAACTGGAACTGCCTCGGCCGGATATGGTGATTCTGCTTGATGTACCTCTTGATATTTCAAAAAAGTTGGTCATGGAAAGAGCTGCAGCGGGAGGATCCATGGATATCCATGAACAACACTTGGAATATTTGGAGAAATGCTATTCTGCTTATCAAGTCTTATGTGAAAAATACGGCTGGCAAAAAATTTCCTGTACTTCCGGAGGAAATTTGAGAACGGTGGAAGAAATATCTGCCGATATAGAAGAACGGGTGAAGCAAGAATTCTCCTTATGATTTCTCGTTTATTTTGTTGGATTTTCTTCGATGATTTGCTATAATTAATAAGTCAATTAGTGTGTCTTCAGGGCAGGGTGCGAGTCCCGACCGGTGGTAATAGATTTTCTTAAGCCCACGAACCGAAAGGTTGATTTTGGTGTGATTCCAAAGCCGACAGTACAGTCTGGATGAGAGAAGAACCGTTTTTGTGTACGTAACTCTTACCTCCCTGGAGAAGGGAGGTTTTTTTATGCGGATTGATGATGACAGAAATTTCATGGAACATGCTTTGGAACTGGCTGCCCGGGGGACGGGCCGTACAAGGCCCAATCCTTTGGTGGGAGCCGTTCTTGTAAAAGACGGAGCCATTATTGGAGAAGGCTGGCACGAATATTTCGGCGGTCCTCATGCAGAGGTGAATGCTTTTGCAAATTGCAAAACAGATCCCAAGGGAGCCACCCTTTATGTGACTTTAGAGCCGTGTTGCCATTATGGAAAAACACCGCCATGCACGGATTTAATTATTTCTAAAGATATAGATCGTGTGGTGATCGCCATGACGGATCCGAATCCTCTGGTTTCGGGGAAAGGCATCCGCCGTCTTCGAGATGCCGGTATTTTTGTTACCACCGGTATTATGGAAAAAGAAGCAAAAAAATTAAATGAAATATTTATGAAATTTATAACTCAAAAGAAGCCTTTTGTTCTCTATAAGTCCGCTATGTCCATGGACGGTAAGACTGCTTGTCATACCGGAGAGTCCCAGTGGATTTCTTCCGAAGAATCTCGGGATGAGACTCATGCCCTTCGGGGGATTTACTCTTCCGTCATGGTAGGGGCGGGAACGGTCAAGTCGGATAATCCCCGTCTGACTGCAAGAATGGAAGGAATGGAAGATCCGATAAGAATTATTATAGACGGAAAATTATCTTCCCCGACAACGGCTCAGGTATTCCAAAATCCGGGAAGAGTGATCGTACTGACCACATCAGCGGCGGAACCCGAAAAATTGAAAGAATTGCAGGATTTGGGAGTGGAAATTATCTGTGCCGACGGTGACACGGAAGGTATGGTTAACTTGGAATCGGCGATGACAGGTCTTGCCGTAAACGGGATAGACAGTATACTTCTGGAAGGCGGAGCTGAAACGGCGGCAAGTGCTTTTCAGGCGGGAATTGTAGACAAAGTCAGATTTTACATGGCACCTCTTTTGATCGGCGGCAAGAATGCTCCGGGCTCTCTCGGAGGTATCGGTGCGGATACTCTTTCCGACGCGATCATTCTGGAGAATATTCATACAGAACGCTCCGGAGAAGACTTGGTGATCGAAGCTTATGTAAAGAAGAAAAACACATCGGACGCTGCTTATTCCGGCGAACCTTCTGCCATGAAATCGCTTCCGGAAGAAAAAATTGATGAAAAAGAGGCAGGAGAAGAAATTATCCCCGTTCCCGTAAATGAGGAAAAAGCCGGTTCTCTTCCTAAAGAGAAAGAGGACTGAAATGTTTACCGGTATTGTGGAAGAAATAGGAGAAATTGAAAAGATTAAAAAAGGAAATCATTTTTGTACGCTTTCCGTAAGATGCAATAAAGTACTGGAAGGAACGAAAGTGGGAGACAGCATTGCCGTGAACGGAGCCTGTCTCACCGTGACGGGACTGACGTCGTCTTCTTTTACCTGTGATGTGACACCGGAAACTATGAGGCGGACCGCATTTTCTCTTTTTCGAGAAGGGACGTCGGTTAATTTGGAAAGAGCGCTCCGCCTTTGCGATCGTCTTGGCGGACATATCATGCTCGGTCATGTGGATGATCAGGGGCGGATTATTTCTGTCGTGCGAGAAGGAAACTCACAAAAAATTTCTTTTTCTTTGTCCCCAAAATATGAAAAATATATATTGGAAAAAGGTTCGGTTGCTATTGACGGAATCAGTCTGACGGTAGCCGAAAAGAAAGGAAATCAATTTACCGTTTCTTTGATTCCTCATACGGGGGAAGAAACGATTCTCCTCAAAAAAAGAACGGGAGAACCCGTTAATATAGAATACGATTATTTAGGGAAATATGTAGAACAATTTGTACACGAAAAAAGTGGAGACAGTTTGAACGCAGATACATTGAAATCATTGCTTGCGGGAGGGACCTATGGAATTTAAATTTGACCCCATTGAAGAAATCGTTGAAGAAATAAAAAAAGGGCATATCGTTATTATGCAGGATCCGGAATCTCGGGAAAATGAAGGAGATTATATTTGCGCTGCCGAATTTGCCACGCCGGAAAATATCAACCGCATGGCTTCGGAAGCAAGAGGCCTCATCTGTATGCCTATGGCGGGAGAAATTGCGGATCAATTATTTTTGGCGCCTATGGTGCGGCGGAATACGGAAAGCAATGAAACTGCATTTCTGACATCCATTGATCACAAAGATGCGGGAACAGGTATATCGGCAAAAGCAAGATCCATGACAGCCATGGCAGTGGTGAAAGAGGGAATCAAACCGGAAGATTTTAAGCGGCCGGGACATATGTTTCCTTTGAAAGCAAGACCGTGGGGAGTCCTTGAAAGAGAGGGTCATACGGAAGCCACAGTCGATCTGGCGAGATTGGCAGGATTGAAACCTGCAGGGCTTTGCTGCGAAATTATGGATAGTGACGGAAGTATGTCCAGAAGAGAGAGTCTCTTTATCCTTGCAAGGGAGAAAGGATTGAAAATAGGCAGTATCCGTGATTTGGCAGAGTATCGCAAAAAACATGAAAAATTGATTGACCGGGTTGCAGAAGCAAGAATGCCGACCAAGTATGGGGAATTCCGAATGTACGGATATGTAAATTTAATTAATCATGAACACCATGTGGCGCTGGTCATGGGAGATGTTTCGGATAAGAAACCGGTCCTTTGCAGAATTCATTCAGAATGCCTCACCGGCGATTGTTTCGGGTCGCTTCGCTGTGATTGCGGACAACAACTGGATGCGGCAATGAAAAAAATTGCCGAAGAAGGAAGAGGCGTTCTTGTTTATTTGAGGCAGGAAGGCCGCGGGATAGGGCTGATCAATAAAATCAAAGCCTATGAATTGCAGGACGAAGGATATGATACGGTAGAAGCCAACTTGAAACTGGGATTTGCCGCCGATCTGAGAGAATACATGACAGGTGCTCAAATACTCCATGATTTGGGGGCAGATCACATTCGGCTTCTTACCAACAATCCGCAAAAAATAGGAGATGTCAGCGAATACGGAATTACCATAGAAGAACGTGTTCCCATTGAAATAGCGCCTAACAGTGAAGATGAATTTTATTTGACAACCAAGCAGGAAAAAATGGGACATTTGCTTCATATTCATAATAAAGGAGAAAAAAGATGAATATTATTTCAGGGCTTTACAACGAAAATGACATTCGTATAGGAATCGTAGCATCCCGATTTAATGAAATTATTACATCAAAATTGATTGACGGTGCCGTCGACGGCCTGTCTCGTCACGGAGTAGATATGGATACGGTTGATCTGGCATGGGTGCCAGGAGCCTTTGAAATTCCGGTAACGGCAAAAAAAATGGCGGAGAGCGGAAAATATGATGCCGTTATTTGTCTCGGTGCCGTTATCCGCGGTGAAACGGATCATTATGAACATGTGGCAACAGAAGTGACCAAGGGCGTTGCCCAAGTATCTCTTTCAACAAAAGTTCCCGTACTTTACGGTATTTTAACGACTGATACTATAGAACAGGCATTGAACAGAGCCGGTCTCAAATCGGGAAATAAAGGATTTGAATGTGCGATGGATGCATTAGAATTGGCATCACTCTTTAAAAAAATTGGAAAATAAAAATCAGAGGATCCGTACTTTTTCGGAAGAGGATCCT
>URAA01000068.1 GCA_900545785.1 uncultured Dialister sp.
TCCGATCTAAAGCAAATACAACCGACGGAGAAGAGTATTTCAATGAATTAAAACAAAATATAGCTTATCGAATGAGGGCAGATGATGTTCATATCATTTCGGTCAATGGAATAGAAACCATCGAAGTAAATGCCGAGTATGGACGGTTTTTAAAAATGCCCTTAGGAATATTTAAAACAACCGTGGCAAAGGCTGCAAAACATGGATTTTATGTTGTTTTGAGGCCGATGAATATACCGCATATCAATAGACGTGCAATAGAACATTTTTTTGAAACCGTAGATTCTTCCGATCGGATAAGTGCCATACTGTTTCAAGGAAAAGAAGTTTTCGGCTATGAAAATGAATTGGAATATATTGCGGAAGAGATGAATAAAAGAAAATTACCGGCAGTGTTGATTGAAGCTCAGAATCAGTTGGGCTTTGAAAGACAGGACGGTATTATTTCGTTGGCAGAGAAACTTAATTATAATGTTATCCGTCTTTATGCCATGTCTAAAGATGAGTTGATTAAGCTGGATGCCAAAGAAGCTGCTTCCCGCTTTTATATCAGCACCATTGAAAGAAATATAAGAATGAATTTATTTCCTTCTTATAAGTTCGCGACTAACGGAAAAACTTTATCGGAAACAAACGCCGCATATATTTCCGATGTAGCATCTCGTTTGGAAGATCATAATTTCCAAATAGGGAAAGCTTCGGTCATGGATCTGTATTTCCCATCTAAAATACTTAAATCTTTTGTCGTTATCGGTGCCGTATCTCTTTGTACTTTGCTTCTGATTTTATTGATTCCATATCTTATTTCATATGTATGGGTAATAGAATTTGTTTCACTTCTTCTTGCGGAAGGGTTATTATGGACGGGCCGGGAAGTTTTAATTCTGCAAGCTCTTGCTTTGGGAGCGGCGATAGGAACTCCGGTGATAGTCATCACGCTGTTCATTAAATATTGTGTCAAGAAAAAAGAAGAAGCTTTTCAACAACGAGGTTACCTGCAGCTGTTGGGCGAATCTCTGGCCGCTCTATGGGCAGGAGGAATTCTTTCTCTGGCAGGCGCCCTGTATATCAGCGGATTGTTGAGCGATACCCGGTTTTTCCTTGAGATGGATATTTTCCGAGGAGTTAAATTAACTTTTGTTCTTCCGATTATTTTAGTTTCTCTGATTTACATACAACATTTTCCCTTTTTTGGAAAGGTCGTATCCTCCGACAAAGATTTCGTCCAATTTATTAAAAAATTTTGCCGGATAGATATTAAACTGGGAATACTGGCAGTGATAGGCATGCTGGGCGTGGTAGGATTTATTTTTGTGGGGCGGAGCGGAAATAACGGAGCGCCCGTTCCCGCATTTGAAATCATGTTACGCCGCTTTTTGGAGTCAATTATGTATGCACGGCCGCGAGAAAAAGAATTTCTTTTCGGGCATCCTGCCGTTTTATTATCTTTGACCGCACTGTATAGAAGATGGCCTCAAATTCTTCATTATTTGTTTATTCTTGCCATCACCATCGGGCAAGGATCTATGGTTGAAACTTTTGCTCATATGAGAAGCCCCTTTATTTTGAGCTTTATACGGGGGATTGACGGTCTCGCCGCCGGGACAGTTTCATTACTGACGGCCCTTGTTTTGGTTATTATTTTAATCCATACAACTAAATTTTTCGGAGATCGCTATGGAAAATAAAAAAATAGTCATTTCCGGTTATTATGGATTTAATAATTCCGGTGACGAAGCCATGTTGTTTTCTATTTTGAAAATATTGCGAGAGCGCTTCCAAATCATGGACATTACTGTTATTTCGGGAAATCCTAAAAGAACGGCAGATATTTTCAATGTTAAGGCGATTCCCCGTTTTGACGGTCCGGGCATTCTCAAAAATTTGTACAAAGCGGATCTTCTTATCAGCGGCGGAGGAAGTTTGCTTCAAGATGTGACAAGTTGGAAAAGCCTGATGTATTATCTGAGCATCATTTTTACGGGCATCTGTTTCAGGAAAAAAGTATTTCTTTATGCCCAAGGGATCGGACCTGTCAGACACCGATGGGTCAGATGGATTCTCAGGGCTGTATTAAATCATGCGGATGCCATCACGGTCAGAGACTATGAGTCGAAGGGATTTTTGGAAAGGCTCGGCGTCAGAAATACGATATATTGTACGGCTGATGCCGTTTTATCTCTTGATCCGACGGGGCTTGAAGCGGGAAAAGAAATATTAAAAAGAAATCAAATACCTCCTCACAAAAGAAATATCGGTATTTCTGTCCGTCGGTGGATGGAAACCGACAACTGGATGAAGCATTTGAAATCTTATATGATGGAAATGAACAAAGATGAAGAATATAATTTCATTTTTATACCGATGCAATTTCCCGAGGATTACAGAACTGTCAAAGAATTTTGTGAAAATATTCCAAATTCTTATATATTATCCGAAGCTTATGACACAGAAGAGTTAATGTCTTTAATCGGCAATCTGGATCTGTTGATAGGAATTCGGTTGCATGCTTCAATTTTTGCGGCTTTGATGCATATTCCTTTTATAGGAATTTCCTATGATCCTAAAATTGACAATTTTCTTCAATCAGCAGGGCAAAATCCTATTTTTTCCATTGATGATTTTGATGAAAACAAATTATATAGAGAATCTGTTTCCGTTTTGACATCAAAAAACGATAAATATGATTGGAACTGCATAAATGAATTGAGAAATACCGCAAAAAAAACAGCTGATATTTTAGGTCAGGTTATTTATTCCAAAGGAGAAAAATGATGGAATTATTATCTGAAAAAGAGTTGGAATTTTTAAAGGAAAAAGCGAGACAGATCAGAATAGAAATAATCAAAGAAATTACAAAAGCAAATTCAGGACATCCGGGGGGATCTCTTTCCGTTACAGATTTGCTTACATTGTTGTTTTTCCACGAAATGAATATTGATCCTAAAAATCCGAAAATGGAAAACAGGGATCGGCTGGTACTCTCGAAGGGGCATTGTGCACCTGCTCTATATGCCGTATTGGCGGAAAGAGGTTATTTTGATAAGGAAGAACTGAATCATTTACGCCAGGTGGATCATATGTTGCAAGGGCATCCCGACATGAAACATACTCCCGGTGTTGATATGACGACCGGTTCACTGGGGCAAGGATTCAGTGCCGCCTGCGGTATGGCTCTTGCATCTAAGATTGATCATGCCGACTGGAGAGTATTTGCTATTCTGGGAGACGGAGAACTTGAAGAAGGACAAGTCTGGGAAGCAGCGATGTATGCATCTCATCATCATTTGAGCCGGTTGACTGCGTTTGTGGATAATAACGGTCTGCAAATAGACGGAAAAATTACAGACGTCATGTCATCACTGCCCATTCCCGAGAAATTTAAAGCTTTCGGCTGGCATGTACTTTCTGTAAACGGACATGATATAGAGGAATTATACAGTGCGATTCAAGAAGCAAAAACAATTGATGATAAGCCGACAGCAATCATAATGAAAACGGTGAAAGGCAAAGGAATTCCCGAAATTGAAAATAAAGCGGAATGGCATGGTAAAGCTCCTACAGAAGAAGAAGCGGAAAGATTTATAAAAGTATTGGAGGGAAAATAATGGGGAAGGCAACTCGTGATGCGTATGGTGAAACACTGAAAAGATTAGGGGCTTCCGATCCCGATATTATTGTATTGGATGCGGATCTGTCTTCATCGACCAAAACCTCAGTATTTGCAAAAGCATATAAAGATCGTTTTTTCAACACGGGAATAGCAGAAGCCAATATGATTGGTGTCGCTGCAGGCTTGGCATCGGCAGGGAAAATCCCTTTTGCTTCCACATTTGCCGTTTTTGGAGCAGGTCGTGCTTATGAACAAATACGTAACTCTGTCTGCTATCCCAAATTAAATGTTAAAATCGCGGTGACTCATGCAGGATTAACCGTAGGAGAAGACGGGGCAACACATCAGATGCTTGAAGATATAGCTCTCATGCGGGTTCTTCCCAATATGACCGTTTTGGTCCCCGCCGATGCGGCAGAAACAGATGCGATTGTTACTTGGGCTGCATCATATAAAGGCCCCGTATATATACGTATGGGCCGTGCAAAATGTGAGGATATCATGCCGGAAGGCAGTATATTTGAGCCGGGGAAAAGTACAGAATTAAAAGACGGGAAAGATGTTACTATTATTGCTTGCGGGATCATGGTTGCAAAAGCAATGGAAGCCGCTTCGATTTTGGAAAAGAATGGGATTTCAGCTCGTGTCATCAATATGAGTTCCATTAAGCCGATCGATGAAGAAGCGATTATCAAGGCCGCCAAAGAAACAAAGGCTGTCGTTACCTGCGAAGAACACAGTATCATAGGCGGATTGGGCGGTGCCGTGGCAGAAATACTTTGTAAAAAAGCCCCTGCGCCTATGGCAATGATTGGGACGGAAGATACCTTCGGAGAATCCGGAAAAGCAGAAGATCTTTTGAGAAAATACGGACTTACGTCAGAACATATTGTTAAAGAAGTAACAGCTATCCTGGAAAGGAAATAAAAGTTTTATGATTACTTTTGAAAATGTATCTCTGCAGTATGATGCTCGTCATACCGCATTGAGAGATATTAATATTCATATCGATAAAGGGGAATTTGTATTTGTAGTCGGTTCCAGCGGAGCCGGAAAATCTACATTCGTCAAAATAATTACTCATGAACTCAGACCTGCAACAGGGAATGTCATAATAAACGGTGTGAACATTAATAAATTAAAAGACTGCAAAATTCCTTATTATCGTCGATCGTTGGGAATCGTATTTCAGGACTTTCGTCTTTTGACGGAAAAAACGGTTTTTGAAAATATTGCTTTTGTTTTACGTGTCACCGGAGCAAAAAATGCGGAGATACGATCGAAAGTAAATCGCGTTCTCGACTTGGTAGGTTTAAGAAATCGCTCCAATGAACTGCCGACCAAACTTTCCGGCGGAGAACAGCAGCGTGTGGCGATTGCAAGAGCATTGGTGAATCAGCCCATTCTTTTAATTGCCGACGAACCGACAGGAAATTTAGATCCCGTCACATCTGATGAAATTATGAAATTATTTAATGAAATCAATCATATGGGAACTACAATTATCATGGTTACCCACAATAAAGAACTCGTTAATTCCATGCATAAAAGGGTGGTCAGTATTGAAGAGGGTCATATCGTGAGTGATATCAAAAAGGGAGGATATGATCTCCATGTTTAGTTCATTTAAATATTTTTGGGGCGAAACGTTCAAATCTCTTTCCAGAAATAGATTTATGGCCATCGCATCTATTTTAACGGTAACCCTTTCCATGTTTATTTTAGGAATTTTCTTAAGTGCCGTATTAAATATCAACCATATGGCCTCTTACCTTGAAAATCAGGTAGAGATGACCGTTTATTTAAAAGACGGTTTACGTACAGAGCAGGTCATGAATGTCGGTTCGCGCTTAAGATCTTTACAGGGACTTAAAGAAATAACTTTTACGAACAAAGATCAGGCTATGGAAGATTTCAGGAATCGGATGGGAGATCAAGCCGCCCTTTTGGACTCCATTAATGGGAACCCGCTGCCCGCTTCTTATCAAACCTCTTTTGATTCTCCCGATGAATTAAGAAGAGCGGTAGATATTGCAAAAAATTATTCGGAAGTGGAATCTGTCCAATACGGACAGGATGTCATTGAGCAGTTATATCAAATTGCCCGTATTATCCGTATCAGCGGAGTGGTTCTAATTCTGTTTTTGGCAGCTGCGGAATTGTTTATTATCTCCAATACAATTCGTCTGACCGTATTTGCCAGAAGAAGAGAAATACAAATTATGAAATATGTAGGGGCGACGAACGGGTTTATTCGGTGGCCGTTTCTTTTTGAGGGGATGGTCATAGGACTTATCGGTTCAATTATCGCTTCTTCTTTGCTTTGGTTCAGCTATGATCTTGTTTTGAAAGAAATTGAAGCTGCCGGTTTGATCTTTTTATCGTTAATTCCTCTTTGGCCGTTTATGCCATATGTTTCTTTATTTATATTAGCGGCAGGGATCATTATCGGCGGATTGGGCAGTGCTATTTCTTTACGTAAATACATGAAGGTATAAAAACATGAGACGGAATAAATACCTGGCGGCCGCCGTTGCAGCTGCGCTGTTGGTGAGCCCTTTGTCAATTATTGCCGATGAACTGGACGATAAACTTCAAAATTTACAGGAACAAATTGATGAGTCCAGAGCCAAGCAGGAAAATTGGCAGGCCGTTATTAATGAAATTGCAGAAAAATTACGAGCAATACAAGCAGAATTAGATAATGCGACACGCAGACTTCGCTCTATTCAAAATGAGCAGGATGCGGTTAATGAACAGATCAGACAAACGGAAGAAGAGATCCGGAAAGCGGAGATTTATTTAAGACAACGTCAGGACATATTAAACAAGCGTGTGCGGGCTATTTATATGCACGGACAATTAAGTTACTTGGAAGTAATAACAGGAGCGAAAAGCTTTAGTGATTTTGCAAATCGTCTTGAATTATTGAAAAGAATCATTCATTCGGATTTTAGTTTAATTCAGGAAATACAAAGACAAAAAGCGATCATTGAAGCAAAGAAGGCCGAATTGGAGCAAAAGAAAGCTCAACTGGATGTATTAGCTGCAGAAGCACAAAAAGCACAGGATGAGATCCAAGAGAAAAAAGATGAGCAGCAGAGAATCATGGATGAAGCCAGAAGTCAGAAAGAAGCGGCTGCTGCCATGGAAGCTGATTTAATTGCGGAGAGCAATAATGTTCGTGAATTGATCCAAGCTCGTTCCAGACCGCAGCAAGGCGATCAGAATATTGTTCACGGAAGCGGTACATTTATATGGCCGTGTAACGGTCCGATCACATCGCCGTTCGGATACCGTACGCATCCTATATTCGGTACAACCATCTATCATGCGGGAATGGATATAGGTGTCGATTACGGTACGCCGATTCATGCTGCTGACAGCGGAACCGTTATTTTGGCAGGATGGTTCGGAGGCTATGGTAATGCGGTTATCATAGATCACGGCAACGGATTACAAACTTTATACGGGCATAACTCATCCGTTAATGTTTCAGAAGGACAAACCGTTTCTCAAGGAGATGTGATTGCCTATGCCGGATCTACAGGTTACTCCACAGGTCCTCATTGTCATTTTGAAGTCAGAGAAAACGGCGAAGTCGTTGACCCGATGGGATATTTATAATGCGTAATACAATCAGGAGAAATCTATTTAAGATTCTTTGTTGGGGACTGTCTGCAATTGCAGCGGCCGTTATTATTCTTTGTATCGGAATCTTTTCTTTAACTGATGATCCTAAAGCTTTGTTACAATTTTTTATGGATTATCGGATTATAAAAGATAATTATTATAAAGATATTTCTGACGGTGAACTTTTTGAAAATGCTGCAACAGGCATGGTATCGGGTTTGGGAGATCCCCATTCCGTTCGACTTTCCGGCAAAAAGTTTGATGCATTTATGCAGTCAACCAACGGAGAATATGGCGGCATAGGGGTTGTCATAGGGATGGGAAATGATGACAACATTCGGATATTACAAATATTTCCCGGGAGCAGTGCCGAGAAAGCAAAACTGCAGACAGGAGATATCATAACGTCCGTAGACGGTGAAAACGTTCATGAATTGGGATTGGAAGCTACCTCGGAAAAAGTACGGGGTGAATCGGGAACTCATGTAAAGATAGCGGTAAAACGTGAAGGAGAAGAATTATCTTTCGATGTGGAACGCTCTCATATCACTCTTCCGACTGTACAGAGCGAAATAATAAAAGAACATATCGGATATGTTCATATATTTTCTTTTGCCAAACACACTTCAGAAG
>URAA01000069.1 GCA_900545785.1 uncultured Dialister sp.
CAGACGTGTGCTCTTCCGATCTCATTGCGAAATGACGGTGAAAAAGGCTTTGGAAGCATTGGACGGCGTAGAAAGCGCTGCCGTATCCCATGAAAAAGGGACGGCAGAATTGTCCCTCTCTAAAGATGTGGCAGAACAGGATATCAAAAAAGCCATCGAAGACAAAGATTATAAGTTTGTAAGTATTGAAAAATAAATAATAAGAAGGCGGAGGATCTCGGAAGAGGTTCTCCGTTTTTTTGACGACTCTTGCCACTGGGAAAAGAAAACGGCGGAAGGAAAGGATTTTCCAATCTTTCCGCTTCTTTTATGGAAATTTAAAAATAAATAAGACTTGCTTTTGAAAATCTCGAATCATTCCATATTTCAGGGGATGCACATTCTAAAAAAGCAAAAAAAAAGAGCGATCGGAACCGCTCTTTTCTAAGGAGTATAAAATAAAGGAAGTTGGAAAGGGCGGGATTTCCATGGGAGTGTGAGGAAATCCCGTAAAGGCAGGCGGTCCGTACACCGCCTTACCTTTGTAATGATTATACCACAGAAAAATGATTTTGAGAACTATTTTCGATTAAAAAATAAAAAGAAAGATTGAAATTATAAGAGACGTCTGACGGCAGGAAGTATATTGACGGCTGAGAAAGGAATGTTTACATATCGCAGGGGGCGCAGTTTTTGATCTGAAAACGGCAGGATTTTCTTAAAAGGAAAGAGAAATTTCTTCGGACAGGAGAAATTCGAGAAAAGAGAGAAAGATGTAAAAAAAGGCGGGACAGAAAAAATTTGTACAGTATGCAGAAAGGGAAGCCCGCTTGTCATGGTAAACACATTTCATTATTTGTGTTAGAATAAGCATATAGTAATCATTGGGGGTGTTTCGTTGTTTGCTTATGCCTTCACATTCCTGACAGCGCTGGCGGTCACTTTTATTCTGACGCCTGCGGTCAAACATCTTGCCGTCAAGATCGGAGCCGTAGACAGGCCGGATGCGCGAAAAGTTCATCACGGACTGATTCCCCGTCTCGGGGGGCTTGCCATATATGCGGGATTTATGATTTCTGTCATCACCACGGTGGGATTTACTTATGAAATGACGGGGATCATGATCGGCGCTACTTTTTTGGTGCTTGTCGGAATTGCAGACGATATCGTTTCTCTGCCTGCGAAAGTAAAACTTTTGGGACAGATTTTGTCTGCTTCCGTTCTGGTTGTTTTCTTCAATGTCAATATCGACTGGGTCAATATTCCCTATGTGGGAATGATCACTTTCCCGCCGATCATTTCCATACCGCTTACGATTTTCTGGATCATCGGGTTCATCAATACGGTGAATCTCATCGACGGTCTGGACGGGCTTGCCGCAGGTATTGCAACGATTGCTTCCATTGCCGTCGCTCTTCTTGCCTTTCAGATGGGACAGTGGGTATCGGCAGCTGCCATGGTCGCCATGTCGGGAGCATGTCTTGCTTTTTTGCAATATAATTTCAATCCTGCCAAAATATTTATGGGGGATACGGGATCGATGTTCCTCGGCTATCTCATAGGCGCCGTGTCCGTCATGGGCTCTATGAAAACAGCGGCGATAGCCGTTCTTGTGGTGCCCATCATTGCCCTTGCCGTGCCGATCGTGGATACTCTTTTGGCGATTATCCGCCGCAGGCAGTCGGGAGTTCCTATTTTTTCACCGGATAAAAATCATCTCCATCATCGTTTGCTGGCAAAAGGATTGTCACAAAAACAGGTGGTGCTCATTATGTATGCTTTGACCGCCTTTTTTTCCTGTATGGCCCTCTTCATGATACATACCGCTCCGTGGATCGGAATTTGCGTGATTGCCGCGGCGCTTGCCCTCTTTGTCCTTTGGGCGCGTAAACTGGGGGTCCTGAAAGAAACCGTTCCGTCTCCGTATCAGACAGAGAAAGAAAAAGAACAGGAAAGAGACGTATAATTTTATTGAAATAAAGGGGTTGCATTCATGAAAGTCATGACGATTTTCGGTACGAGGCCGGAAGCCATCAAAATGGCACCGGTGATCAAGGAACTTTCCAAACATCGGGAAATAGAAGTAAAAGTCTGCCTGACCGCACAGCACAGAGAAATGCTCGATCAGGTGGTGGACTTGTTTCAGCTGCCCGTGGATTATGATTTGGATGTCATGAAAGAGGAACAGTCCCTCTATGACATCACCGCCCGTGTTCTTCGCCGTCTGGAGAAGGTGCTGGAAAAGGAAAAACCCGATTACGTCCTTGTTCACGGTGATACGACGACGACTTTCACTGCCGCTCTGGCCGCTTTTTATCAGCAGATCAAAGTGGCCCATGTAGAGGCGGGACTCCGGACGGGGGATCTCACTTCTCCTTTTCCCGAAGAAGCAAACCGCCGTCTCACCGCCGTTCTTACAGATCTTCATTTTGCCCCCACGGAAAGAGCGAAAGAAAATCTGCTCAAAGAAAATAAAAAAGAGGAAAATATTTTCGTCGTAGGAAATACGGTGATCGACGCCCTTTTTGCAACGGTGAAAAAGAATTATCATTTTACCGATCCGGAGATTCAATCCATTGAAGAACATAAAAGAATCATTCTTGTCACCACCCACAGAAGAGAAAATCTGGGAGAACCGATGCATCAGGTATACAGAGCGCTCCGGCGGCTTGTGAGTGCCCTTCCCGATACGGAAGTGGTATTTCCCGTACACAGAAATCCTCTTGTGAGAGAAGCCGTGGAAGAAGAATTGGAAGGGGTTCCCGGTATTCATCTGGTGGAACCGATGGAATACGAACCTTTTACCAATCTGATGGCTCGTTCCTGCATCGTCCTCACCGATTCGGGAGGCATTCAGGAAGAAGCGCCCAGTTTGGGAAAACCCGTACTGGTCCTTCGGGATACCACGGAAAGGCCGGAAGCGATAGATGCGGGGACGGTCAAACTGGTAGGAACTAATGAAAATCTAATCTATGATACGGCATACCGTCTTCTGACGGATGAGAAAGAATATAAAGCCATGTCAGAGGCGATAAATCCTTACGGTGACGGGAAGGCTGCCGAAAGAATTGCAGAAGCTCTTTTGTACCGCGGAGGATACAGAGATAAAAAACCGTCTAAGTTTATAGCCAAGTAACGGGTCTTATGTTACAATCAGTGTATATGGAAGATGGGACCTTTTGCGTGCAATTTTTCATATACTTTGATTTCGGAGTCCGATATGAAACGGGAGGAAACACAAAAGAAGAAAGATAAAGAGTTTGATCCGATGCACAGTATCGCCGTTGCATCAGGGGCAGGATTTACGCTGCTTTCCTGTATCGCCCTCGGCATATGGGCAGGCATGAAATGTGATGAATATTTCGGCACCTACCCTTACGGATTGACCGGTCTTTCCATCCTCGGTGCCGTTGTCGGGTTATGGTCAATTATAAGGCAGATGTTGGAGAAATAATCAGAAGTGACATACGATCAGACTTTTCCTGAATATGCCAGTCGTATGATACGATGGCTTTCCATGCTCGGAGTTGCCGGAGCTCTTGTCCTCTTTGCCATATGGGGATGGGAAACCGGCGGTGCATGGTTCTTGGGCGCATTTTTCCACGCTGCTTTTTTCATGTTTTTAAAAACCCGGTACTTTCACTGGGTCGAAGCGGGAAAAGAACCTGTTTTTATCGGCCGGCAAATTGCCGTCTTTGCAGGTCTCCGCTTCATTTTTGAAATCGCTCTTGCCGTAGCGGTCATCGCCCTGACACCGCTCAATGCACTGGGCCTTTTAGGCGGCTTACTTTCATTGCCCATCCTCTCCATTGCGGAGCGGGTCGGCAGTGTGATTAAGAAATAAATCCTTTTCTTGACATTCCTGTAAGAGGGAGGGGGTGAGATTATGCATCTTCATACGGGTACACACGTCGTTACCGAATTATTCGGCATGCAGATCAATTTAGACACAATTTATACCACCTGGCTTACTGCCATCATTGTTTTTATCATCGCTTTCGCCGCCAGCCGCGGCAGAGCTTTAGTTCCAAGCGGTATACAAAATGCAGTCGAATTTGTCATTGAAAGTCTTTGCAACCAGTTTGAGAAAAATATCGGCCACAATTACCGTCAGGTCGTTCCTATCTTGCTGACACTTTTCATGTTTATCTTTGTGGCTAATGAAATAGGGCTCTTACCGGCGGCACACTTGACAGCATCGCCGACAAATGATGTCAACACGACACTCGGACTGGCAATCGGCGCCTCTATCTTTGTTCATGTTTATTACATAAAAAACAGAGGCTTCGGAAACTGGCTCGGCCATTTCTTCAAACCCTTCGTTCCATTTGTTTTCATCAACATGGTCGAAGAAGTATCAAGACCGATTACGCTGGCTATGCGTCTATTCGGAAATATTCTGGCAGGGGAAATACTGCTGGAAGTCTTGAATGCTATGGCGACATGGTTTGTACCTATGATCTGGATCGCTTTCAGCTTGATGGTAGGATTGATCCAGGCCTATATCTTTACCACTCTTGTTTCCATCTACCTGAAAGAAAGCGTAGATTGAGAAACAAACGGCACCGCCCGTCCAAACGGAAAACAACGATCCGGAAGAACCGGAACAACATTATTTAATTCTCAGGAGGAATTATCACCATGGATCAGACGATTGTTATTCAGTATTCTCTTATTGCCGCTACCGCTATTGCCTGCATCGCTGCAGCAGTTGCCGCATTCTGCGACTCCCGCGTCGCTGTACATGCCATCGACGGCATGACCCGTCAGCCTGAACTGGCAGGCCAGCTCTTTACCAACATGCTCGTTGCCATCGGCCTTGTAGAATCTATTCCGATTATTTCCGTCGTTATCGCTATCGTTCTTGTATTTGCCAATCCTTTCCTCGGCTAATTCATTGAGAGTTATTAGCCTAAGGAGGGGAGTTCATTGGTAGAAATAAATTTTACACTGCTGATTCAGATCCTCAACTTTATCATACTGGTTGGCATTTTGGGCCATTTTGCCTATAAACCGATCCTCAAGGTCATGGATGAGCGTAAAGCCCGTATCCAGAATGACCTTGACAGTGCCGCTGCCGCCAATGCTGCTGCCGCTAAGCTGAAAGAAACTTATGAAGCACAGCTGCAGGATGCACAGGCACAGGCACAGGAAATCGTAAACAAGGCGGTAAAAGAAGCCAAGGTGCAGGCACAGGAACAGATTGACGCCGCTCATGACGCTATAGAAAAAGAAAAGGAGATGGCTGCCAAACAGATCGAAAGAGAACGCAAGGATGCTCTGGAAGATCTGAAAACTCAGGTGGCTGCCCTTTCCTGCGATATTGCAGCGAAGATCATCAGCAAGAATATGACGCCGGATGTAAATGACCGGCTCATCTCCGAAAGCATCGCCAAACTGGATGCTAAACAAGCAGGTAAATAGTTATGGACAAGAACGTAATCCTTGCAAAGAAATACGGTCGCGCCATCTATGAAGTTGCTGCCGAGCAGCACAGCCTGGAAAAAACAGAAGAAGAACTCCTTCTTATTTCCAAAACAATTTCGGAACATAAAGAATTGGGAGATCTTCTGAACCATCCTCTGCTGGAAAAGGATGTCAAGAAAGATACTATAAATAAGTTGTTTGCAGATAAGGTGCAGCCGACGGTTTTACAGTTTTGTTATGTCGTTATCGACAAGGGCCGCATCTCTGATTTTGCAGCTATGGTCGATGTCTATTCCACGCTTGCCCACCATGGGATGGGAATGGAGGAAGCCGTTGTAACGACTGCATTTCCCTTGACAAAATCACAGGCGGAGATGATCAAAGCCAAACTTATGGAAATTACCGGCAGCAAAATTATCATGAAGCAAAAAGTTGATGCATCTTTGGTCGGCGGGTTTACCGTTCAGATGGGAGACCGTCTGATTGATGGATCTGTTGCCCGGCATCTTGCTGCACTTCGTGCTCAAATGATGCAAAGAGATTGAGGTGACTTACAGGAAATGAAAATCAGTTCAGATGAAATTACATCTGTCATTAAAAAACAGATTGAAAATTACAAAGTAGACCTCAATGTCGATGAAGTAGGTACGGTTCTTGAAGTCGGCGATGGTATCGCCCATATTTACGGCCTTGAAAACTGTATGGCCGGCGAATTGCTCGAATTGCCCAACGGCGTTTACGGCATGGCAATGAACTTGGAAGAAAGCAACGTAGGTGCGGTTCTTCTGGGTAATTCCGAAAGCATCAAGGAAGGCGATACTGTCAAAAGAACAGGCCGCCTGATGCAGGTCCCCGTAGGCGATGCGGTCATGGGCCGCGTAGTCAATGCACTGGGACAGCCGATTGACGGCAAGGGAGAAATCAAGACCGACGCTTATCGCGACATTGAAGTTAAAGCTGCAGGTATTGCCGACAGACAGCCGGTTAATGTACCCCTGCAGACCGGTTTGAAATGTATCGACTCCATGGTTCCCATCGGACGCGGCCAGCGTGAACTTATCATCGGCGACCGCGGTACCGGTAAAACGGCTGTCGCTATCGACACCATTTTGAACCAGAAGGGTCAGAATGTTATTTGTATTTACGTATCCATCGGGCAGAAAAACGCAAACGTTGTCCGCGTGTATGAAAGACTGAAGGCCGCAGGCGCCATGGATTATTCCATCATCGTCCATGCCGGCGCTTCGGAAGGTTCTCCGATGCAGTACCTTGCACCTTATTCCGGTGTAACCATCGGCGAATATTTCATGCATCAGGGCAAGGACGTCCTCATTATTTATGACGACCTTTCCAAACACGCCGTGGCTTACCGTGCGATGTCCCTTCTGCTCCGCCGTCCGCCGGGACGTGAAGCATACCCCGGTGACGTATTCTACCTGCATTCCCGCCTTCTGGAACGGGCAGCCCGCCTTTCCGACAGACTGGGCGGCGGTTCCATTACGGCCCTTCCTATCATTGAAACTTTGGCAGGCGACGTAGGCGCTTATATTCCGACAAACGTTATTTCTATTACAGACGGCCAGATTTATCTGGAAACCGCTCTCTTCTATTCCGGTATCCGTCCTGCTATCAACGTAGGCCTGTCCGTATCCCGTGTAGGCGGCTCGGCACAGATCAAAGCGATGAAACAGGTTGCCGGCACCCTCCGTCTTGACTTGGCACAGTATCGTGAATTGGCGGCATTTGCTCAGTTCGGTTCCGATTTGGACGCAGCTACCAAAGCACAGATCGACAGAGGCCAGAGAACGACGGAAATTCTGAAGCAGCCCCAGTATTCTCCTTATCCCGTATCGGATCAGGTTATGGCTATCTATGTAGCCGTCAAAGGATATCTGGATGATGTGGAAGTCGAAAATGTAGTAGATTTCGAAAGTCAGATTCTGAATTTCCTTCACAGCAGCCATCCGGAAATCGGCGAAGATATCACGGCCAACAAGAAACTGACCGATGAAAATGAAGTCAGACTTCAGGAAGCCATTGCCGAATTCAAGGAACGTTATAAAGCTCGTGCGAATGTGACTGAAGAAGAAAAGTCTGAAACGGTAGAGGGGTGATCTGATTGGAAAGTACGCGTGATATAAAAGGGCGCATAAAATCTGTCACCAACATCCAGCAGATCACAAAAGCAATGAAGATGGTAGCCGCAGCCCGTCTGCGCAAAGCAGAAGAAAAAGCAAACGGCTCCCGTCCCTATGCAGAAAAGATCGGAGAGCTCTTGCGCCGTGCTTCTTCGGTGACACCCGGTTTTACCAGTCCGCTTTTCAGAAACGGAAAGGTAAATAAGGTCGGTTATCTCGTTATTTGCGGTGATAAAGGCCTTGCCGGCGCTTATAAC
>URAA01000070.1 GCA_900545785.1 uncultured Dialister sp.
GCTCTTCCGATCTATGCGTTCCGGGGAGATTTCATCGACGGGGATCGGGAAAAGATTATAAAATTTCTCGTGAATCCCGTAGAGTCCAGAGAAGCTTCTTTGGAAGAAGCAAAAACATTGGATTTGCCCGTAGAGGATCCCAAACCCGTTGCCGTCCTTGAAGGCGTGAGAGAACTGGACGACAAAGGGATCGATGACATGATTTCAGAGATGGGACTTGCCATGAGCCATGACGATTTGGTCATGATCCGCGATTATTTTAAAACAGAAGAAAAAAGAGATCTGACGGTCACGGAAATTCGTGTCCTTGATACGTATTGGTCCGATCATTGCCGTCATACCACTTTTTCTACCAAATTAAAAAATATTACTATCGAAGAAGGAAAATTCACAAAACCGATAGAAAGAGCTTTATCGGCTTATAAAGAGGCAAGGGATCAAGTATACGGAACCGATACGGATCGCCCCGTCACCCTCATGGATATGGCAACCATTGCCGTAAAAAAACTTCGAAAAGAAGGAAAATTGGAAAATCTTGATGCTTCGGAAGAAATCAACGCTTGTACGATAAAAGTAAAGGTTGACACCGTAAACGGTGAAGAGGACTGGCTTCTTTTATTTAAAAATGAAACCCATAACCACCCGACGGAAATCGAACCTTTCGGCGGAGCTGCCACTTGCCTCGGAGGCTGTATAAGGGATCCTCTTTCCGGCCGTGCCTATGTTTATCAGGCGATGCGTGTCACCGGAGCGGCCGATCCGAGAACGCCTCTTTCCGAAACTTTGCAGGGCAAGCTGCCTCAGAAGAAAATTGTCATTGAAGCGGCGAAAGGGTACAGTTCTTACGGAAATCAGATCGGTCTTGCTACGGGAGAAGTTAAGGAATATTATCATCCCGGCTTTTTGGCAAAGCGCATGGAAATAGGGGCGGTCGTTGCGGCGGCACCGGAAAGCCATGTGATCCGGGAAAGACCGGAAGCGGGAGACGTGGTCATTCTCCTCGGAGGCCGTACGGGCCGCGACGGAATGGGCGGCGCTACGGGCTCTTCCAAAGAGTTGAATACGGAATCGATTGAAACTTGCGGGGCAGAGGTACAAAAAGGAAATCCTCTGACGGAAAGAAAAATTCAATGCCTTTTCCGCAGAAGCGAGGTCACCCGTCTGATCAAGCGGTGCAACGACTTCGGTGCCGGCGGTGTTTCCGTGGCAGTCGGCGAGTTGACGGACGGTTTGGAAATCAATCTGGACAAAGTTCCGAAAAAATATGAAGGACTGGACGGAACGGAGCTGGCTATTTCAGAATCACAGGAAAGAATGGCCGTCGTCGTCAAAAGAGAAGATGCGGATCGTTTCATCGCCTATGCGGCAGAAGAAAATCTGGAAGCCACCATCATTGCCGACGTCAATGACAGCCGCCGTCTCGTCATGACATGGAGAGGGAAAAAGATTGTCGATATTTCCCGGGATTTTCTTGATACCAACGGCGCACGGCAAGTGAAAGAAAGTTGTATCTCCGAACCGGCGGGAGAAGAATATTTTTCCGATCCGGAAATTGAAAATATAGAAAAAACATGGATTTCCGCCATGGGAGATCTCAATCATGCTTCACAGCAGGGACTGGCGGAGCGTTTTGATTCCACGGTCGGTGCAGGCACGGTTCTCATGCCTTTCGGCGGAAAATATCAAAGAACGCCCGCCGACGGTATGGTTGCCAAATTCCCCGTAAGGAAGGGGCAGACGGACAGCGCAAGCTTTATGGCCCACGGCTTTGATCCTTTCCTTGCTTCTTGGAGTCCTTTCCACGGAGCGGTATATGCGGTTTTACTTTCTCTGACCCGCCTGATTTCTATGGGGGCAGACTGGAGAAAATCTTATCTTACTTTGCAGGAATATTTTGAAAAACTCACCGATGATGCCGGCTGGGGCAAGCCTGCCGCGGCTCTTCTCGGGGCTTATCATATGCAGTCCTCCTTGGGAATCGGGGCCATCGGCGGAAAAGATTCCATGAGCGGTACTTTTAACGATCTTCATGTACCGCCGTCATTGATTTCTTTTGCCGTAGCTCCCGGGAAAGCATCGGAAGCGGTCAGTCAGGAATTGAAAAAAGAAGGAAATACTCTGATTCTTTTCGGAATGCCGAAAGATGAAACAGGTATGCCCGATTTGGATGTATTCAAAGCCCACGGCGACTTCCTTTATAAAGAAGTGCAAAAGGGACATATTGCATCCATGAAAGCCGTAGAGCATGGCGGCGTGGCGGTTACCGTGGCAAAAATGGCATTCGGAAATAAATTGGGCGTCACTTTTGAAGAAAATCTTCCGCTTAAGAAATACTTCAAAAACTTTTACGGCGCCATCATCGTTGAAACCACACCGAAATTGGCAAAAGAATATAATAAGCAGGCCCATACGAAAATTTTGGGAACCGTCGGCGGCGATTCGATGAAACTGTTCGGAGAGGAAATCAGTTTGTCCCGACTGCTTCATGCTTATGAAAAACCGCTTTCTTCCATTTTCCCGAGAAGAGCGGATAATTTGCCGGGGAAAATTCCGCCGGTTACGCTTTCGGAAGGAAATTTCCGATTCGGTATAAAAACAGCCATTACAAGACCGAAAGTGTTTATTCCCGCCATGCCGGGAACGAACTGCGAGATTGACAGTGCCCGTGCTTTTGAAAGAGCGGGAGCGGAAGCAGATGTTTTCATCCTGAGAAACAGAGATTCGAAAGAACTGAAAGAATCGGTAGAAGAAATGGCAAACCGTATTTCCAAATCACAAATCGTGATGTTCCCCGGCGGTTTTTCTGCCGGTGATGAGCCGGACGGAAGCGGTAAGTTCATTGCCGCTTTGTTCCGCAATGAAAAATTGACGGAAGCCATGGAAAAACTTCTTCACCAAAGGGACGGACTTGCTCTCGGTGTTTGCAACGGCTTCCAAGCATTGATCAAACTGGGGCTGGTTCCTTACGGAGAATTCAAACCGCTTTCCGAAACTGCGCCGACACTCACCTTTAATACCATCGGCCGCCATTTGTCCCGCTATGTGACGACCAAAGTGGTTTCTGCCAAATCACCGTGGCTTTCCCTCTGCGAGACGGGAGCTCTTTACAGTATTCCCATCAGCCATGGAGAAGGACGTTTTATTGCAACGGACGAACAAATTGAAAAACTTCTTGCCGCAGGGCAGGTGGCAACGATCTATACCGATGAGAACGGAGAAGCGACCTATGACAGCCGCTACAATCCGAACGGATCTTGTTGGTCGATCGAAGGTATTACAAGCCCTGACGGAAGAGTTCTCGGCAAGATGGGACATACGGAAAGAAACGGGAAAAATATTGCAAAAAATATTTACGGAAATAAATTCCAACCTATTTTTGAAGCAGGAGTCAAATATTTCAAAGAATAAAAATTTGCGCGTTCAGGGAAATGAATATCTTGAGACCGGATTCGGCATTTGCCGTTTTCGGTCTTTTTTTCCTTAAGAAACATATCATGCAACAGATTTTGTGAATGGAAAAGAATATAAAGCATTAATTAAAAATGGAATATAAAACTAAATGAGAATAAATATAATCTGTCAGATCTTTTTTCATTTTCTTATAATCCCTTGAGTTGCCGATAAACAGGGGATTTATAAATTGACAAAAGGAGAGTTGAATGATATGATTCTCAATAAGTGAGGGAGTAGCAAGCACTTTTGTGTAGTAAGTCAACATACTGACCAAGCAGGTCTGGCTCTACTTTAAAATGCGAGACTCATTTGTCTGAGCGGGTGCGTATCCGTTTTTGTGAAAAAGATCGGCGGCGCAGCCTGTTTTTTTGAGGGCGGAGACTATGGACTTACTACTTCTGACTTACACTATTTTGATTGGATTCGGGCTTGCGATGGATGCTTTTTCCGTCTCTCTTGCCAACGGACTTCACGAACCGCACATGAAATGGATGAAAGTGCAGGGAATAGCGGGCACTTTTGCATTTTTCCAGTGGCTTATGCCTTTGGCAGGCTGGTATTGCGTGCATAAAATCGTGGAGCTTTTTTATTTCTTTGCACCGTATATTCCTTTCATTGCATTCGGAATGCTTTCTTTTATAGGAATCACCATGATCAAAGAAGGACTTCTCGGAACGGCGGAAGAAATAGATCGTAAAATCAGTGCGAAGATGATTTTCTGGCAGGGGCTTGCCACTTCCGTCGATGCTCTTTCCGTGGGATTTATGATTGAAGAAATCGACGGAGCGACCGCTTTTCTCTGCTCCCTTGTCATAGGTGCGGTGACTTTTGTCATTTGCCTTTCCGGCATTGTTTTGGGGAAGAAATTCGGGATGAAATTCTCCGATAAAGCGACACTGCTGGGCGGTTTGATTTTATTCGGAATCGGGCTTAAAATGCTGATGACCGGTCTCTTTGCGGCAAATCTTTTTTCTTTCTGACGATAAGTAAGTATGAGGCGGTGTCAGGCGGAGAAAATCATTTTTCTCTTTCCCGATTGGCTGTTCTATTTCGCGTCCAATCTTGCTATAATAGATGAAAAGTCAATTCGGGAGGGTATCATATGGGATATAAACACAAAAAGGAAGGAGCGCTTTCACTTCTTCCTTTTCTGATTTTTATTGTCGTTTATCTGGGGGCGGGGATTTACTTCCAAATGCAGGGAGTGGAAATGGCATTTTACCAATTTCCTTCCGTGACTGCCATGTTTATCGCCGTGCTGTCCGCTTTTTGGCTCGGTGATGAATCTCTCCATGTAAAATTCGGAATTTTTGCAAGGGGCGCAGGCAATGAAAATGTCATGACCATGCTCATGATTTATATTCTTGCCGGTGCTTTTTCCGCTGTTGCCGCTGCCATGGGCGGAAGAGATGCGACGGTGAATCTGGGGATCAGCCTCATTCCGGCGGAATACCTGACGGTGGGAATATTTATCATTTCCGCCTTTATGGGAACCGCGACGGGAACGTCCATGGGAACCGTGGCGGCTATCGTACCGATTGCGGCAGGGGTTGCCGTGAAAAGCGGCATTTATGAACCTCTTATGGTGGCAGCCTGTGTGGGCGGCGCCATGTTCGGAGACAACCTTTCCATGATTTCCGATACCACCATTGCCGCAACAAGAACGCAGGGGTGCAGTCTGAAAGATAAATTTAAATTGAATTTCATGATTGCTCTTCCGGCGGCGATTTGTACGATTATTTTACTCATTATCATCGGAAGGCCGGAAGTGATCACGGAAGTAGGACGGCTGGACTACAGCTTGATCAAAGTATTTCCTTATGTCGCCGTTTTGGGGCTTGCCCTTTTGGGGGTCAATGTATTTTTGGTTCTCACTGCCGGTATTTTTCTTGCCGGTGCTATAGGAATCATCTATTCCGACCTGACGATCATCACTTTTTCTCAAAATATCTGGGACGGATTTACCGGAATGAGCGAAGCTTTCTTTCTTGCTCTTTTTTGCGGCGGCATATCTGAGATGGTTGCTTATTACGGAGGTATCGAATGGCTGATCACGAAGCTCCGCAAGATGATCAAAGGAAATAAGACGGCCCAGCTGGGAATCGCTTCTCTGGTTTCTCTGGTGGACTGCGCAACAGCCAACAATACGGTGGCGATCATCATCACAGGAAGTGTTGCAAAAGATATCAGCAAAGAATACGGGATAGATGCAAGAAGAAGTGCCTCTCTTTTGGATATTTTTTCCTGCGTGTTCCAAGGAATCATTCCTTACGGGGCACAGCTTCTGACGGCGGCTGCGCTGGCATCCCAAAACGGGGCGGTGATGAATGCGGTTGAAATCATTCCCCATATGTGGTATTGCTGGCTTCTTGCCATTTTCGGCATCGTTTCCATCTATGTTCCGTTTGCGGAAATATTCGTAAAGAAAGCAGATAAAATAGAGGCTGACTTATAGCCTGCCTCTTTTCCATACAGAATGATTTATCGGGTCGGCCCTTCACCGGAGCCGATCTTTTTTATTTCATCATGGGTGCACGATCAATTCGTAAAGAATTTTAATAAAGAAAACGGAAAGTACGGCGATAATGATCGGTTTTACTTTCTTCGGATCACCTTTTTCAAAGAAGCGGGCACCGAAATAATTACCTGCCATATTAAAAAGTCCTGCTATGAAGCCGAGAGAAATCATGACCGCGCCGTTTGATAAAAACACATAAAGGGCTGCCATATTGGTGGTGCTGTTGATGACTTTTGTGATCCCGTTGGCTTCTTTCAGTTTTACATGGGCTATGCCGATCAAAAGTAAGATCAGGAAAGTTCCCGTTCCGGGGCCGTAAAAGCCGTCATAAATACCGATGACAAAAGATATGGCACAGCTGAGGATCAGAGTTTTTACAAAAGAAAAGGGCTCCTTTTCCGTCATGGTCTTTCCCCGGGTGACATAAAAAGCAGTGACGGGAAGAATGACGAGCATGAGAGTCATGAAGATATGAGAATCCAATACCAATGCCAGACGGGCACCGAAAAAAGAACCGGTAAAAGCAAAAATGACACCGTAAAGTGAAGTTTTCCACGGAATGAGTCCGTCTTTTGCAAATTTAACGGTCGCCAATAAAGTTCCCATACAGGAACTCATTTTATTTGTGGCAATGGCATGATGAACAGGCAGTCCCGCAATGAAATAAGCGGGAAGAGAAATCAATCCTCCGCCTCCCGCTACGGCATCGACAAAACCTGCTAAAAATACAAGAGGAAAAATAATTGCATAACTGGAGAAATCCATAGAAAACCTTTATTTGAGATAGAAATAAAAGAAAATTATTTTCATCGTTTATAGATAAATTTTGTTTATTATTTTCTGTTATCGCTGTGGAAGGGACAGGTGATGAGGTGATCGTCGATGATACCTGCCGCCTGAAGGAAGGAATAAATGATGACGGGCCCGACGAAAGAGCAGCCTCTCTTTTTTAAATCTTTGCCGATCTTTTGCGATAATTCGGACTGAGCAGGAATTTGATCCTCTGAAGTCCGATGATTGATGACGGGCTTGTTATTCACGAAATGAAGAAGATAGGAGGAAAAACTTCCGTATTCCTTTTGAATGGAAATAACGGCTTTTGCATTTTTTCTGACCGATTCCACCTTCGAACGGTTTCGTATGATTTCAAAGTTTTTCAGCTGATCTTCTATAATTTCATCGGTCATTTCCGCACATTTAACAATATCGAAGTCAAAAAAAGCTTCTTTGTAAGCTTCTCTTCTTTTCAAAATGGAGAGCCACGACAATCCTGCATGGGCTCCTTCCAAAATGAGCATCTCAAACAGATAAGTATCGTCATGATGAGGGCGGCACCATTCATTGTCATGATAATTTCTAAAAAATTCATTTTGCAAAGACCACGGGCAATTTTCCATAAGATCCTCCTTTTCTTTATTTTAATTATAGGGCATACATGACATAAGAGAAAGTAACAAGGGAAAAGAAATTCTTGCACGACGGGAATGTGTCGGGAGGGAAAATTCAGAGAAATAAAAAAGAGAAGCGATATG
>URAA01000071.1 GCA_900545785.1 uncultured Dialister sp.
CTCTTCCGATCTAGAGGAAGAAAAGACATACGGCTGGGACGATCTTCATTATGGAGACAGTGACAGCGTTTTTATGCATAACGGAGATGTTATTTACGGAGCGAAACTGCATTTGAGAAAAGGCGATGCAGAAGAAATTAAAGATAAAATGAGAGATCATCAGGAATCGCGTCGCTCCAAGCAGCCTTTGGAAAAAAGAAGTGCGGGGACGATGTATCTGAGACCGCCGGGATACCATGTGGGCCCGATGATCAAAGCCTGCGACCTGATAGGTTTTGCCATCGGGGATGCGGAAGTATCATCCAAGCATCCCGATTTTGTGGTAAATAACGGTAATGCAACTTGCGAGCAGGTTTTGGGAGTGCTCCATGAAGTGCAGCGGCGGGTTAAGGAAAAATTCGGAGTTCATATTCCTTTAGATGTAAGAATGCTCGGAGAAGATTTGAAACAGGAACGATAGTGACGAAAGGAGAGGGGAGACCCTCTTCTTTTTTATTCATAATGAAAAAATATAAAAATAACTCTTGCATTTTGAATGAAAAATGAGTATGATAAAAACATAAGTTAGCACTCGTTATTGGTGAGTGCTAATAATTCAAAGGAGGAATTGAAATGTTAAAACCGTTAGCAGATCGTGTTCTTGTTGAAGTAGATGTAGAAGAAGCAAAAACTGCAGGTGGCATACTGCTTCCTGATACGGCACAAAAGAAATCCCAGAAAGGAACCGTTATTGCCATCGGTTCCGGTAAAGTTTTAGATAATGGAGAACGCCTGCCCTTCGAAGTGGCAGTAGGCGACAGAGTTTTATTTGCCAAATATTCCGGTGTGGACATTGAAGAAGGGGGTAAAAAATTCCTTCTTCTTTCCGAACGTGATATTTTAGGAAAGCTTTGATTTTAGATAATTAATCAGATAGGAGCGATATAAATGGCTAAAAAAGTACTTTATAATGAAGAAGCTCGCGCAGCTCTTTTGAGAGGTGTGGATCAGCTGGCGAATGCAGTAAAAATTACCCTCGGACCGAAGGGCCGCAATGTAGTTCTTGACAAGAAATACGGAGCACCAAATATTGTAAATGACGGTGTATCCATTGCCCGTGAAATTGAATTAAAAGATCCTTTTGAAAATATGGGTGCCCAGCTTGTTAAAGAAGTAGCAACCAAGACGAACGATGTAGCCGGAGACGGTACAACGACGGCAACTCTTTTGGCACAGTCCATGATTCATGAAGGGATGAGAAATGTAGCTGCCGGAGCTAATCCGATGGTTCTCAAAAGAGGAATTGAAAAAGCTGTTGAAGTTCTGGTAGAAGAAATCAAAAAGAAGTCCGTACCGGTTGATACAAAGGCAAAAATTGCTCAGGTTGCATCCATTTCTTCCGATGATGTAACGATTGGCGGCCTGATTGCCGATGCAATGGAAAAAGTCGGAAGTGACGGCGTTATTACCGTAGAAGATTCCAAGACCATGGGAACAAGTCTGAAAGTTGTAGAAGGTATGCAGTTCGACCGCGGCTATCTCAGTCCGTACATGGTTTCCGACACCGATAAGATGGAATGTGTCATGAATGATCCGCTGATTCTTATCACGGACAAGAAGATTCCCGTTATTCAGGATATCATTCAGCTTCTTGAAAAAGTGGTACAGTCCGGCAAGGAACTGTTGATTATAGCTGAAGATGTAGAAGGTGAAGCACTGGCAACACTCGTTGTTAACAGATTGCGCGGTACATTCAAGTGCGCTGCCGTCAAGGCTCCCGGATTCGGTGACCGTCGTAAAGCAATGCTTGAAGATATTGCCATTCTTACAGGCGGACAAGTGATTTCCGAAGATATGGGCCGTAAGCTGGATACCGCTACATTGGAAGATCTCGGAACGGCTCACCAAGTCCGTATCACAAAAGACAATACGACCATTGTCGGCGGTGCAGGCGATAAAGAAGCCATTGCATCCAGAGTGGATCAGATTCGTGAACAATATAAAGAAGCTACCTCTCAGTTTGATAAAGATAAACTGCAGGAACGTCTGGCAAAAATGTCCGGCGGCGTAGCAGTTATTGAAGTCGGTGCAGCTACGGAAGTGGAAATGAAAGACAAGAGACTTCGTATTGAAGATGCACTGAATGCAACCCGTGCCGCTGTTGAAGAAGGTATTGTAGCCGGTGGCGGAACAACATTCCTTGATATTCAGGCTAAGCTGAATGAAATGGATGTCGATGGTGATGTAAAGACCGGTGTCAATCTGGTACGTCATGCTATCGAAGCTCCTATTCGTCAAATTGCAGATAATGCAGGTGTAGAAGGAGCTATTGTTGCAGAAAAAGTCAAAGCATCTCCCGAAGGAATCGGTTATAATGCAGCCGTTGACAAATATGAAGACATGATTGGCGCAGGTATCGTCGATCCTGCCAAGGTTACCCGTTCTGCTTTGCAGAATGCCGCATCTATTGCAGCATTGGTACTCACCACAGAAGCAGTGGTAGGTGATGATCCGGAAGAAAAACCGGCAATGCCGCCGATGCCTCCGATGGGCGGAGCAGGAATGATGTAATCTTCCGCAAATGAAATAAAAAAATAAGGGTCCGATTCGGGACTCTTATTTTTTTATCTCGTTATTAAAATAGGGAAGGAGCTTTTATGGATATAAAAATCAAAAGGATTTATGAAAATGCGGCAGATACGGACGGATACAGAATATTGGTAGACCGTCTGTGGCCTCGGGGAATTTCAAAAGAAAAAGCGAAAGTTGATAAGTGGGAAAAAGATATTGCTCCGTCTCCGGCTCTGAGAAAAGTGTACCACGCGGGACAAATCGAATTTGAAGAATTTAAAAAGCGTTATATCGATGAATTGAAAAATAATGATGCGCTTCCGGCCTTTCTTAAGGAACTCAGAGAAAAAGGAGAGGTCACTTTCCTTTATGCGTTGAAAGATAAAGAGAAAAATCATGCACTTTTATTGAAAGAATATATCGATAAATCAAAATAAAATCCATAAAAAACCGGCCCCTGAAGTCAGATTTTTTGCTCCGACTTCAGGGGCCGGTTTTACTTATACAATAGAACTCTTTTTATTATTTCAGCCGATCTTTCAAAAGAGTTTTCCGTTCATCTATATACTCTTTCAAATTCAAGATTTTTGTGGCGGTCCAGTTTCCGTTTACATCTTTTTCCATCTGTACCTGCCAAATAAAATCTTTATCAAGTTCTTTATCATGAAGTTTGACTTTTGCAACGGCTATTCCGTTTTCTTCCTTTACATCCAAAATATCCGTCATGGAAAGAGAGGCGGAGCCGATATAAGCGGTGATACTTTTTATCGGTTTGTCCAGAAAAGATTTTTCCTTTTCCGCTTCGGCTGTAAATTTTTCCTCTGTCCTTTTAATCAATTCGGCGATCAGTTCTTTTTTGAGGCCTCTGATGACAGAGGCGGCAATGGTCCCGCCGGGAGAGGATTCTGCTTTGAGCTCGGATAATATGTCGTCAATGGCGGCAGAATAAACTTTTTCCATATCCACCCGTTCTTTAAAGAGCTGCAAATCTTTTTTCTGCACCGCCTGCTGGATTTCTCCTGCCGCATAAGCAGGGGTTCTCGTCCAATATCCGAAATAAAATCCGATTCCCGCAGCCAGAATAATACCTATTATGATTAAAAACTTTTTCATAGAGACTCCTTGGAAATAAATGAATGATATTCGTTTCAACAGATTCGGTAGGAATAAAAGATAAAACGGCTGCTGTTATTTCCCCGTATCGAAAAGGGCTTTTTGCTGAGTGAATTCAATCATGCCGTAAATGCCGCCTTCCCGACCCAGTCCGCTTTGTTTGTATCCTCCGAAAGGTGCCGACGTGTCTCTGGGGCTGGCATTGATGTAGACATTGCCTGCCTTAATTTGTTTTGCTATGGAAATTGCCTTCTCTTTTTCTCCATAAACTCCCGCATTCAGGCCGTATCGGGTATCGTTGGCTATACGAACGGCTTCCGTTTCGTTTTCGTAAGTGAATACACAGAGGACGGGTCCGAATATTTCATCTTTGGCGATGGACATTTCTGAGTTGACATTTGTAAAAATAGTAGGAGCGATATAATAACTTCCGTCTTTATTCTCAGGAACAGAACCTGTCAGAAGCAATGCTCCTTCTTCTACTCCTTTTTCAATATATTGTTTTACTTTCTCATATTGTCGGAGTGATGAAAGAGGTCCCATTTTTACATCATGACTTTCCGGATCTCCCAAAGTATACTCTTTAGCAATATCAACCAATTTCTTTTCAATAAGCGGCTGTTCCGATTTCGGGATAATCAGGCGGGAAAAAGCGGTGCAGGTTTGTCCGGAGTTTAAGAATATAGAGTTGAAACAAAGATGAATTGCTTCATCATAATTGCTGCCTTTAAGGATGATATAAGGAGATTTGCCGCCCAGTTCCAAACTGATATGTTTCAGACTGTCCAGCGCATTTTTCCCTACTTGTATTCCTCCGGAGGTAGAACCGGTGAAAGAAATCATGTCCACGAGCGGATGGGTTGCCAATCGATCTCCCACTTCGCCTCCCTTTCCGGTGACGAGATTAAAAACACCTTTCGGAAATCCTGCTTTTTCAAAAGCGTCGGCAAGCCAATAAGAAGACAGAGGCGTATGCTGACTGGGCTTTAAAATGATCGTATTCCCCATGAGGAGAGCCGGAATGACTTTCTGTATGACCTGACCGAGAGGATAATTCCACGGAGTTATGCAGCCTATGACACCGACGGGTTCTCTGTAAACGGTGGAAGCCGCCATCTTTTCCACAAGGGGGACCTCCGGTGCCAAATCGATATAGGACTGAGTTCTGGTATATTGGTATTCCACTTGCGCACTTTTTGTAAAAGTATAGGGAGAACCAAGTTCTTTGATGATGATATCGATCAACTCATCTTCCTTGGCACGGAAAATTTCTAAGAATTTCTTCATTAAATTGATTCTTGATGAAAGGGAAGTTCCGGACCAGCCGGGAAGAGCTTTAGCGGCGGCTTTTGCGGCTTTATCCACATCTTCTGCGTTGCCTGCCGGGACTTTGGCGAAAATTTTTTGGGTAGCCGGGTTTTCCACTTCAATAAATTTTCCGGAAGAACCGGGGATCCATTGTCCGTCGATGTACAGTTTTTCAAAATCCATAATAAAACCTCCTTTACTTTATATACTACCATTATTATTACACAGTCACAGAGATTTTGTAGAAGAAATAACAGAAAGAATTCTAATATTCATAGGACAAACTTGATATTTCGTGTATAATAAGCAGCATAAGAATTATTTCTTGATTGTGAGGATACAATGAAAGACACAAAAGAATACGGCGCGGAACACGGACATGTTTCCGGAAAATGGAAAAGGAACAACGATAAATACGGAAGGAAATCTTTTTCCGACAGATCAAAAAAAAGAAGTGAAGACGGGAACGGTTTTAAAAGAAAAAGACTTGAAAAAGGCTCTTCCTATAGAGACAGAGAACTTGGTGAGGGGATTGTAACGGCAATAACGACGGAAAGTATAACCGTCCGTTTCGGAGATGTTGAAAAAGAAATTCCCCGACGCCGCAGAATCGAAAGAGACAGCGGAGAAAGATCATTTGAGAGAAAACCGTTCGGCAAAAAGCCGTTTGAAAAGCGAAAATATGCGAAAGATGATAGAAATCCCGTCTTTAAGTTTGATACGACTCATGATAAAGAAACGGAAAGAAACCCCGGAGAAAAAAGATCTCCCGTCAAAGTGGGCCTCCATGTAGTCGATGATTTGCTCGGACCGGGAGTTGTAGGGCGGATTACCGAAAGAGGCACTTATGTGACTTATGAAAGAACAGGGGAATTCGTATTATATCCTTCCGGTTTGCCGACGAAACTTTTGAAAAGTGCATTTCCCGAAGGAAATAAAAAACGGGAAAAATCAATGATCAGAAGAAATCTGAAAGGGGCGAGAACCTATAAGATATCTGCCGAACCGGAAATGAAAAAGGAAGAAAAAACAGAAATAACAGAAATAACACAAGAATTTTCTGCGCCTACAGAGAAAGATGCAAGGAATACCCGTTATTTTGAAATCAGTGAAGGAACTTTGGTTTCTCATAAAGAATTCGGGGAAGGGATAATAACAAAAATTGAAAACGGCTGTTTTATAATTGATTTCTCGGGGGTATCGAAAAAATATCCTTATCCCGAATCATTGGCAAACGGCGTGCTTGCGATTGTTGAAAAATAACTGTGGAAAATGCGGTAAATAACCGCATTTTTTATTGTGCCTATGTTTTTGGAAATGCATCGAATTATCATAAGCTTATGTTATAATTAAAAATAAGGTTTAAAATTCATAAATAATGGAGAATTTAAATGGGATTATTGGAAAATACGATTGAACGTATACAGCCTATTAATAAAGATCTCATGCATAAAGTGCAGGAAAGATGGAATAACCTCTATCTGGGCATGGGAAATTTAGGAAAGCTGGAAGAAATGGTTATTCAGTATGCCGGCATTACGGAAGAGATGATACCCGATATTCCGAAATGCTGCATGGTGGTAGCCTGTGCCGATCACGGGGTATATGCACAAAAAGTATCTGCCTATCCGCAATCGACGACGGTGGGGATGACAAGGGGATACCTTATAGCCAAGGGCGCTTCTGCCAATGCAATGGCTCATTTTTGCGGTGCCGACATGGTTGTCGTAGATATGGGAATCAATCATGATATGTCGGATCTTCCGGGGATCCTTGACAGAAAAATTGCAAACGGAACGAAAGATATCACTCTCGGGGCCGCCATGACAAGGGACGAAGCGATCCGATCCATTGAAGCGGGCATAGAGATTGCAGAAGAAAAAGTAAAAGAAGGATACAGGGTATTTACGGTAGGGGAAATGGGAATTTCAAATACCACCGCATCTGCCTGTATGATAGGAGCCTTCAATCACTGGAATGCATTGGAAGTGACCGGACGGGGAACGAATATTTCCGATGAACGGCTGCTTCATAAAATCGAAGTAGTGCAAAAAGCATTGGATATCAATCGGCCCGATGCTGATGACGGTCTTGATGTGTTATCAAAGGTGGGAGGCTTTGAATTCGGATGCATGACCGGTGTCATTTTGGGGGCGGCAGCCAACAGATGTCTCACAATTATAGACGGATTTAATTCTACCGCCAGTGCTTTTGTAGCAAGAAGTTTGTCCAAAGAAACCGTCCAATATATAATGGCTTCCCACTTGTCTTTGGAACAGGCACACCATCGTTCTTTAGAAAAATTGGGACTTTCCGAATATATTGATCTCGATATTCGATTGGGAGAAGCCGTAGGAGCCAGTATTCAAAAGAAAATACTGGACATGGCACTCACTATTTACAGAGAATGTGTAAGTAAAGAAACGGGAGTTATCGAATGAGCGGAATTAAAAATTTAGATAAAAGTATCATGGAAGCTTGCAGGCTCTA
>URAA01000072.1 GCA_900545785.1 uncultured Dialister sp.
TGCTCTTCCGATCTGAGTATACTCCGTATCCTCCACCACATCGTGAAGGAGCGCCGCGCTGATTCCTTCCGCATCCATTTCCAACTCGGCCAGAATATAGGCTACTGCCAGCGGATGTATAATATACGGTTCACCGGTGGCTCTCACCTGTGCTTCATGTGCTTTATCTGCCAATTCATAAGCTTCTTTTATATATTCCAAACTTTTCTCATCATGGATGTAGGCGGATACTTTGTCCGTGAGTTTCTTATACGCTTCTTCCTTTTCTCCGACAAAATCCTTTTTCTCTTTGGCCTTTTTTACATATTCGTCTTGTCTGATTAAAAATTCAGCCAATGTGGACGCCGAAGCATCTGTATGAATTTTTTCACTTGTCAAATGTTGAAAAAAGTCTTGATTTTCGCTTGTTGATACGGAATTTTTTGTATTTATATTATTCTTTTCGTTATCCATACCAATCATCCCTTTACTTTCGATGCTTCCTGTAGACGGAAGACGATAATAAATCTAATTTTTTATTTTTTATAATGCGTCGCTGGTAATAATCGATCCCTGATCTGTTGAAACGATATAATATATTAAGTTCTTCAAATACCGCCAATGCAGTACACAAAGTAGAAAAATCAGTTTCTTTCGCAAAAGATTTCATCAAATCATTATGTACTTCTTCTACGGAAAGAGTCTTATCATCTTTAAGAATTTCTCTTAATTTAATAAATATTTTTACCAAAAAATCTCTGGTCAGCGAGTAATTATCCACTGTCTCTATATCTCTGCAAATCAGTTGTACATGTTCTCCGTACCAGTCATGAATTTCCGGTTCAAACACCAGATTAACCGTATCACCGGCCTGACAGGGATCTTTATCTCCCGGATTCCAAAAGATCGCTTCCACCGGTCCGCTGTTTTGTGTCAGCTGACACTTAAAATGACGCCTTTCATTTCCCATACGCCGGGTTGTTTCCACAAAAACCCCCTGCCCGCCAAAAAGCGGTTTGGGGTTATCACATCCATAGGGTTCAAGCAAATCCAGCGAACGGATAAAATCAAGATCGATATCTTCCAAAGGAAGAACCTCCTCAAGCTCCAAAAGAGGAATACAATCTTCCGGTGTCAGAAGCCTTTCGGCATATTCATTTATACTCTTCCTGAATGCGGAAATATTTTCTTCCTCTATACTGAATCCTGCTGCCATTTTATGTCCGCCATATTGAATGAGCAGGTCTGATTGTGCACTCAGTGCTTCATAAATGTTAAATGCAGGTATGCTGCGACAAGATCCTTTTCCTACACCGTTACGGACTGTCAGCACAAGCACGGGGCGATGATACAACTCCAAGATTCTGGAAGCCACTATTCCTATCACGCCCGGATGCCAATCTTTTCCGTCTACAACAAGAACTTTATCTTCTTCGATATGCAGCTCTGCAATGCGTTTCAATGCTTCCTCATAAATATTTCTCTCGATTTTTTGCCGTTCTATATTTGTATCACACAATTTTTGTGCCAATCGCTTCGCTTCTTCTGCAGACTCGGTGATCATAAGTTGCACCCCGTATTTTGCGTGAGTGATTCTTCCTGCCGCATTTAAGCGCGGTGCCAGTCCGAAAGAAATCTGATCCGCACGGATAACCTTTTTCGTATCTTCATGTATAATCCCGGCAGCATGAAGCAGGGCCGATAAACCTTTAATCGGTGTTGAAATGCAACGTTTCATTCCTTCCCGAACTAAAATACGATTTTCACCGGTCAAAGAAACAACATCGGCGATGGTTCCTAACGCAACCAATTCTGTATCATCGGTATAAACTTCTCCATATTTTTTTAAATGAAGTGCTCTGCAAACGGTAAAAGCGACTCCGCAGCCGGCCAATTCTTTATAAGGATAAGAACAGTCTTCCTGATGAGGATTCAAAACGGCAATACAAGAAGGAATAACGGCGGGAGGCTGATGATGATCCGTGATGATTATGTCCATCGAAGTCGGTGCTTTCTTCACCAGTTCCGCCGAACTTATCCCGCAGTCCACGGTAATCATCAACTTATATCCTTCTCTTGCCAAATGTTCGATTGCTTTTTCATTGAGTCCGTATCCCTCTTCTTCACGGAGCGGAATATAAAAGTTTACATCAGCTCCTTCACGTCTCAGATATCGGACCATAATCGATGTGGATGTAATTCCGTCTACATCATAGTCTCCGTAAATAACAATTTTCTCTTTTCTTTCTACTGCTTCCAAGATGCGGCTGACAGCCTTATCCATCCCCTTCATAAGAAAAGGATCAGCCAAATCGGACAGTGTATCATAAAGAAAGTGTTGTAAAGCATCTTCCGTAATAATTCCGCGGCGCATCATAATTCTTGCCGCACCGTCGGTGACCCCCTGTGTACGATAAAAAGAAGGCACCGTTTCTTTTATCATTCCCGGAGCTCTGTAAATCCATTTAAATTTAGTTTTTTCCATAATTATAGTCATTCCTCAATTCACTTATTTTCATTTTCATTCTATCATTTTTTATTCTCAATTTCTATAATCCATTATCATTCTCAAAAAGAATTTATTGACCCGATTAAATATTTTTCCTAAAACAAAAACAAATAAAAACTGAGAGGCTCCTTACTCCTGAGCCCTCAGTTTTTATTTGTTTTTATTTGTTTTTATCTTTTATACAGATTTCAGTTCCATGCGATTTTCATGATATTTTTATATTCCTGATTTAAATGATCCACAATGACATCAAGAACAACACGGACAATTTCCGGATCAAAGCTTTCATTACTGCCGGGGAGGCAGGCATCTAAAAATACGGATCCGTCTTCTGCCGTCACATATTTAAACACCTTGTAACTGCGGTTTAAGCTGTTCAGATATTCATTAAATTCAGACTGTCTTTCTTCTTTGACAAGTCCCGTCCCTATTTGAACGCGGATGATTGTATAAATGGTGCTGTCCGTAATGATACCGACCGGCAATATCTGTCCTTCAACTTGTATATTGGATTGAAATACAATGGTATCTGATTCATCATGAGTTTCATTTTGAAGGAAAAATTTCATATCATTATCATCAAGATATTTTTGGAATTTTTTTGCTTTCAAATTCATCCTTTTTTCTTCTGCCATTTAAAATCCTCCATTAACAAAAAATAAAATATTGCTTATAATTATTTTATACTGTTTGTTTTATTTTTTCTACCCGGTAATATATTTTATTGATAAAGGTTATGTCAAATGAACGATCATGAATATATGGCTCTTGCCATAAAAGAAGCAGAAAAATCATTGAATTTAGGAGAAGTACCCGTCGGAGCCGTTATAGTCTATGAAGACACCGTTATCGCTGCCGGCCATAATCTTTGTGAAAGCACAAAAGATCCCACCGATCATGCAGAAATAATTGTTATCAAAAAAGCTTCCAAAGTGCTTAAAAACTGGCGTTTGACGGGTTGTACCCTTTATGTTACCATAGAACCATGTCCTATGTGTGCCGGTGCTATAATAAATGCCCGTATTCCTCGAGTTGTTTACGGTTCTCCGAACCTTCAAAACGGAGGAATCGATTCCAAATTTCATATTGCGGAAAGCACCCTCAACCATACAGTTTCCATCACGCGGAACATACAATCCGATGAATGCAAAAAGCTGATGGATTTATTTTTTCTGATACATAGAGCATAATTTTATTTGATTTATGGAGCGGTATCGAAGTGGTCATAACGGGGCTGACTCGAAATCAGTTGTACAGCAATGTACCGTGGGTTCGAATCCCACCCGCTCCGCCATAGAGATCATGCCGATGAGGTATGATCTTTTTACTTGTCTTTCAACAAAATGGTATAATAGGATAACATAATTTTTTTGAGGGAGGTCACTGTGTTTCGACATAAAATTATAACAGCCACTACTGTCATCGCTTTAACATTCGGCGGTTATCTCGCCTCGGCCAAAACGATTCTTTTCGTTCCTCAAGACGACAGACCCGTCAGCTATACTTATACCGTATCTACGGCGGAAAAAGCAGGATATACTTTGCTTACCCCGCCCAAAGCTTATTTGTCGGGAAAAAACAAACGAGGTTATCCGGAACAGATTTGGCGCTGGGTCAATGATAATATTTCTCGCGCCGATGCAGTCGTCATTTCCACTGACACATTGATTTACGGCGGTCTTGTGGATTCAAGAAAACATAATGACAGCCTCTCCACTTTGCAATACAGAGAAAATAAAATACGCGATCTTCATGCCGCTTACCCCAATCTTCCTATTTATGCATTCGGAACGATCATGCGTACTCCCTATGCTTCCAGCGGCGGCGTTGAGCCCTATTATTACGACAAATACGGTACCGATATTTATCGTATTTCCACATTGCAGGATAAACAGGATACAGGCATTATAACAAAGGAAGAGACTGCCGAATTACTTTCATTAAAACTGACCGTTCCCAGTGAATACCTGCAAGACTGGTTCAAAAGAAGGACCAAGAATAACATCATCAACAGACGACTTATAGAAGATACAAAAAAAGGAGTTTTCACTTATTTTTGTGAAGGCCACGATGACAACAGCAAAAATTCTCAAACAACCATGGAATTCCGTTATCAGAAAAAAGATACACGAAAATTGAAAGATAATGTTTTCGGTTCTTTCCCCGGGGCAGATCAGTTAGCTCTGTTGCTCATTGCCCGTTATCACGTAGACAGTAATAAACTTTCTCCTACTTTTGATGTTTTATATCCGTTAGGACGCGGTGAAGACACCGTCCCTTCTTACGAAAACCAGCCCATCGGAAAAACAATTGAACAGCATATTATCGCCGTCGGCGGCTCTCTTACCAAGAAATCCCCTCCCGATATCATGCTGGCAGTCAATACCCCTCTTCACTCCACCGGGGAATCGGGGCAATTCAGTAATTTCGGGATGATGAAGCCAAGCACCATTGATTTTGTCGATCAAATAAAAGCTGTTATCAATCGAGGAATCAGTCTTTCCATTGTGGACGTTTATTTTGCCAACGGCTCTGATAATACTCTGATGAATCTGTTAAGCAAGGATGATTTGCTTTATAAAGTTTCTGCCTATGACGGCTGGAACACTGCCAGCAATACCATCGGTTTCGCTATAGCTCAAGCGATTTTAGCTCCCGAAATGACCCCTGCCGCTCATAAGGAAATGCTCCTTGAGCAATATATTGACAATTGGGCTTATCAGGCCAATGTGAGAAATGAAATAAAACGTTTTGCCGAAATCAAAGATTCGAAAGATAAAGTAACACCGGAAATCAAGGAGGAAATGATTGCTCAAATTCAAGATTTTGCCAAAAAGAAATTAAACTTAAATCCCCGAACAGTTTCTGCCGATTTCCCGTGGAACCGACTTTTCGAAATAGAAGCTTTTGTTTCAGAAACACCGAAGTTCCCTCTCTATCTGACTGAAAGCGAAAAGAATCGGCGCGCCGAAGAGGAACGTAAAAAACAGGAAGCGGAAAAGAAGGCCAAAGAAGCGGAAGAAAAATTAAAGGCTCTAAAGAAAGCTGATGAAGATAAAGATGTTTCTAATGAAAACATCCCTTCTGATGATATTTCTGAAGTTGTTATTCATAAATAATTTTATATCCGTAACAAAAAATCACTGCAATATATATTTGCAGTGATTTTTATTACTTTATATGTTATTTATTTTTATCATTGACTTGTTTAAATTCCTGCATGAAGCAAACGGAATATGTAATACTTCTCTTGACGGTATTGCTTCAACCCTTTCAATAACACCTGCCCATAAAAGGAATTTTCCTATAATTTCCGGTGCCGTTACTCCCGCATCTCTCATTTCCGCTATGGTGATCCCTTTTTGCCGTTTAGACAAACGAATCCCTTTTTCATCAACCAATAGCGGCAAATGTCCGTATGTAGGAATCGGATATTCCAACTTTTTTATCAGGCAGATCTGGTAGAAGGTTGACGGTAATAAATCATTTCCTCTGAAAACATGGGTGACACCCATTGCCCCGTCATCCGCCGCAGCAGCCAGCTGATAAGATACCGCACCGTCTGCACGGAAAATAACAAAGTCATCTCCGCAGGGCTTTAAAAATTTCTTCTGCATTCCCAGAAACATATCGTTAAAGGAAATGTCATTTTTATGGATTTTAATTCTCCACGACGGGGGTTTTGTCATTTCCTTCTTTTCTTCCATGGAAAGATTTCTGCAATGGCCGTCATAAATAGGATTCTCCTCTCCAAGATGAGGTGCCGAGGAAATTTTCTGCAATCTTGCACGGGAACAAAAACAAGGATATAAGACTCCTTCTTTCTCCCATTTTGTTCTTATTTTCTCATATACGGAAGAACGTTTACTTTGACGCAGTTCTCCATAAGAATATATTTTTCCGGGATCTTCATCCCAGTCAATTCCCAACCACTCCAGATCTGTTTGAAGAGCAGAAATATATTTATCATGACAACGATCTTTGTCAATATCTTCTATGCGGAGCAGTATTTTTCCTTTATGCTGCCTTGTCCACCACCAATTCAGAAAAGCAATCCAAGCATTTCCCAAGTGCATATATCCTGTCGGACTCGGTGCAAATCTGGTTCTGATTTCCATCATTTCGGCATAGAGAGAATAGCATTAAATAAGTTCTTTTCTCTCTCTATTTTTTCTGCACTGCCCATAACACAAATATAAGGCTCATCAATAACACTTTTCACCAGCGGAGCCAACTTCCGAATATCTTCCACCGTACAATTGATAATTTCTTCACGAATTTTCATTCTGCTTTCTTTTGAATTGCTGCCAAGATAGTAATTCAGCGCTCTTTCCCCTCTCATAAAGGGGGTAAATTGCATTTCTTCCGGTGCCATAGTTCCGATAACATATTTTGTCATTTCCCGTTCGGACAATTCCAGATTTTTCAGATATTCGGGAATCCCTTCATAAGCAGATAAGGTTTCTCCCAAGTTGGGATCTCTATAGGAGCAGAGCAGAACATTGCCATTTCTCATGAATTGAACAAGAGCTCCGTATGCACCGCCGAGAACACGGACCTTTTTCCATAAATATTCATAACGAAGAATGCTTTCCATTACTCTGATAGCGCCGGTATAAGTAAATCCTTTATGGCGGAAATTTCCTCCTTTAGCTACATATTGTACCTTCCCAGAAGTCAAAAACGCTTCATTTATTTTATTTTCTTTAAAACTCATTTTTACCGAGGAATTGATTGTGCCTTCTGCCATATCTTCCGTCAAAAGATCTAAACTCTTGTCCACGGATTGTCTTTCCTGCTCCTTACCGACAGTGAAAATAAACATATTCTTCCGGGTAAATATCTTCTTTGCCAGATTCGTTATTCTATCGGCAAGTTCTTCATATCTTTCATCAAA
>URAA01000073.1 GCA_900545785.1 uncultured Dialister sp.
CCATGGCACAGGATAGGGGCGCCATATACGCCATATTGGCAAAATTGTCGGCAATCTGATACGCCGCCAAAGTTTCCGTGCCGAACTTGGCCATAAAAATAATGATGATTCCGAAAAGTCCCATTTCCATAAAAACGGAAAGACCGCCGGGTATTCCTACATTTAAATATTCTTTCCAGTCGGAAGCACGGCTCTTCCAAGAAGAAAAGATTTCCTTCCCCATAAATCTTTTGTCATTAAAAACAATCAGGAGAAACATTATCAGGATGATAAAATAAGTAACCGCTGCGGAAACTCCTGCACCGATACCGCCTAAACGGGGAAATCCCCAATGTCCGAAAATCAATAAATAATTCAATGCTCCGCTGATGGGAAGCGCCGATACAAACAATTTCATGGATATGGTCGTTTCTCCCATCGTGTCGGTCAAAGCACGGAGCGGAATAATGAACGAAATAAATACGACCGCAACCACCATGGCGGCTATGTAATATTTGGCCACATGGTAAACTTCTCCTTCCAAGGAGAGACTTTTTAGAGCAGAGTCCGCAAAGACCAGATAAGCCAGTATAAAAGCAGCGGAAATGATCATTCCTATATATAACCCTGTCCGCACGACAAAAGGGATGGATTTTTGATCTCCCTTTCCTATCAGCTGGGCAATAATAGGCGTTCCTGCCATTAAAAGACCGATCGCTGCCGCTTCAAAGGGGAAAAATAAACCTGTCCCCACCGATACGCCTGCCAAATCATCCGTACCGGCATGACCTGCCATCATTGTATTTATGAAATTAATGCCCATGGTGGAAAGTTGCGCCACCAGTATCGGAACTGTTATGGATATAATTTTTTTAATGTCATTATATAAATTCATTTTCATCATATTCTCTTATATCACAAAAAAAGACGCCCGCCGCGTCCGTTTCGAGTATCGAAATACTCTTTGTCGATATAAAAGTTTCCCGCCCCTCGGGGCAAGCATGGTCAATCAATAGAATTCTCTTATCAAAAGTAACTGCCGATGCATAAAGAAATGTTGCACCTCGGACAGTTTTTCAAATTTATTATTTATCAAAAATAACAGAACTGTCTGCGCGGCTGCAAACCATATATCCCGTATAACAAATGATTCATTACGGACGCGATGAAGACAGATGATTTCTTTTTCTGTCTTTCAATCATGAATGAATCAGTTTTCATATTTATTTTTGCCGAATCTGCTCCGGAGCCCAATGGTTTCAGAGCCTTCATCTTCCGGCCTCCGGCTCCGATGAATCCTTTGAAAAAAGAAGTGAATCTGGCCAGCAGACGTTTAAGATTGGAATTTTCCCGATAAGGAACTAAAAGATTGGCATATTCCACGAAAAAAACAGCCATAATGTAAATCTGATACATCATGTCTTCGAATCCCGCCTCTGCCATATATCCCATTTCGCTTCACTCCTTTCTTCTATAACCGGCAAAAGAATTTTTCTTGAAATTTTCATAAAAGATATTTTTAATATGTATGTATAGTATATAACTATATCTTTAAAAAATCAACTCCCTCATACGCTTCTTACATAACTTCCCCCGATGAAAAGGAAATATAAACACTGCAATGCAGAAGCCGTTATATCTGACAAATCATATATCCCCATTTTTCAATAAGTTGTCTTCTTCATAGTATAATGAGATACGATAATATCGATAAGAAGAACTGCCGACAAGCTTCATTTTGAACAGGATCGGCACAGAACCGCTCATTCATTGGCTTACTGCCTTTACAGTCTTTACCGCCAGGAGGTTATCCCATTGAATCATCTGAAAATTGCTTGCTCAAAAAACGCTCGACGACATTTAAAACTTTTGTCCCATCGGGAAATTGTCGATATCAGTGACACGGATTATACCGATACTTCTGCCGTTGTAATCACCGCGGCGGATCGAGACATTCTGAAAAATGAAACCATAAAATCTTTTCAAATCCCCGTTTTCCTGATAAAAAGCTCTGATGAGATGGCAGAAAAGGAACTCATCTCCCAAGTCTTCCGCGTGATTGAACCGAGTGAGACAGATCCAGCCTCATGTATTCTGCAAATTGAAAACGCCGCTGCCGTTTATGAAGAAGATTTGCTTCCCCCGTTTTTTAAAAATCTTGAAAAATATGTAAATACAAATTATTCCCGCTTCGATTGTCCCGGCCATCAAAACGGTGCTTTTTTCCGCAAGCATCCTTCCGGCCGTGCTTTTTATGATTTCTTCGGAGAAAATGTTTTCAATGCCGATCTTTGCAATGCCGATGTTGCCATGGGAGATCTTCTGATTCACGAAGGACCTGCTTTGGAAGCTCAGAAATTTGCCGCTTCTGTATTCCATGCAGACAAAACTTACTTCGTTTTAAACGGTACTTCTACAGCAAACAAGGTCGTATTAAATTCAGTACTCTCCGAAGGAGACATCGTTCTTTTTGACAGAAACAATCATAAATCTGTCAACCATGGTGCTTTGGTATCTGCAGGAGCTATGCCTGTTTATCTGGAAACCGCCAGAAACGCCTACGGTTCCATCGGCGGAATTCTTGATCATTGCTTTGATGAAGAATATATCAGAAAAAGAATCGCCGAAAAAGATCCGATAAAAGCAAAAGAAAAAAGACCGGTCCGTATGGCGGTCATACAACTCGGCACCTATGACGGCTGCATTTATAATGCCCGCCGAGTCGTCGATAAGATCGGTTCCCTCTGTGACTACATCTTCTTTGATTCTGCCTGGGTCGGTTATGAACAATTTATTCCCATGCTGAAAAACTGCAGTCCCCTTCTTCTCGAGCTCACACCGGAAGATCCGGGAATTTTTGTTTCTCAGTCCGTTCATAAGCAGCAGGCGGGATTTTCCATGGCTTCCCAAATCCATAAAAAAGATTCTCATATCAAGGGACAAGATCGCTATGTCCCCCATAAGAGAGTAAATAACGCTTTCATGATGCATGCCTCCACCTCCCCTCTCTACCAGATTTTCGCTTCTTTGGATATAAATGCAAAAATTCATGAAGGCAAGGCAGGGCAGAAACTTTGGACCGATGCCGTCAAAACCGCAATTGAAGCCCGGAAACAAATCCTCCGCCGATGCCGCTATATACGCCCCTTTATCCCTCCTGTCGTTTGCGGCAAAAAATGGGAAGACGGCGATACGGAAATGATGGCAAACGATATTCGTTATTGGTCATTTGATCCGGAAGCTCCGTGGCACGGTTTCCACGGTTACGGCAAGGAACAATATTTCATTGATCCCATGAAATTGCAACTTGTCACCTGCGGTATCGATGTGGAAAACAATGCTTATGATGAGTTCGGTATTCCCGGAAATATTTTAACCGACTATCTTCGAGAAAATAAAATCATTCCAGAAAAGTGCGACTTGAATGATATCCTGTTCCTTCTGACTCCTGCAGAAAGTGCGAAAAAAATGGATGATCTCGTTCAATCGCTCATTGATTTTGAAAAACTGATTGATGAAAATGCTCCGCTCGCTGACGTTCTCCCCTCACTTTACCATGCATACGAAGAAAGATATAAAGGATACACGATCACCGAACTTTGCAAAGAAATGCATGATTTTTATAAGGAACGGCATATATTCACCTTGCAGAAGCATCTGTTTCTTGAGGAATATTTCCCTCCCTATGTTATGAGCCCTCAAAAGGCCAATCATGAATTTATTCGCGGCCGCGGCGAACTCATTGATTTAGAAAATGCGGAAAACCGCATCGCTCTGGAAGGGGCACTTCCCTATCCTCCCGGGATTATCTGTCTCCACCCCGGAGAAAGCTGGTCTGAAACATGTATTGAATATTTTCTTGATTTGGTGGAAAGTATCAACCGTTTTCCCGGATTTGCCCCTGAAATCCAAGGAGTATATATAGAGGAAGGCAATGACGGCGAAAAACATGCTTACGGCTATGTCTTAAAAAAAGAATTTGAACCGTCGATCCGATAAATTCATCCCTTCCGAGTAAAATCATTTATCCCCTCTCCATATTTTATAAATTCGAGTAAAAAGGGCATCATGGAAGTATTTCCTGCTTCCGCGATGCCCTTTAATGTAAAAGTTTTATTATTTTATTCTTTTTCCGATAAAACGGATTTGATCGTTTCCAAATCGGATGAAAAACTGCCTTGTACCATCTCAGGCTTTCCGCCGCCTTTTCCGTGAAGTTTTTCATTCCAATCTTTCAGCTTATTCCTCAAATTAACGGAGTTGCTGCCTATGGCATAGTTATACCCGTTTTCATCTTTGGGAGAAAGGACGGCGCAAATTTCTCCCTTTTCTTCTTTCAAAAGATATTCGCAGAATTTCCTGATTTCCATCATCGTCATTCCTTCTTCTGCAAGAATACATATCTTTTCTGAAGGCAGCAATTCTGCCCGTGCTTTCATATATTTTTTATTCAGTTCATTTATTTTTTCCCGCAGACGAATTTGTTCCTCCGCAAAATGCGCGGCCGCTTCTGCCGTTTCATATGGTTTTGCGGAAAATATTTTTCCTATTTCCCTGTTTGCTTCATCCACTTTGTCAAAATGCGCCAAAGCTCTTTTGCCGCATACCATTTGCAGGCGGACTCCCCCTTTGTGATTGATGAGAGAAATAACCTTAATCATCCCTATTTCTCCTGTCTTTTTCACATGAGTGCCGCAGCAGGCGCAAATATCTGCCCCTTTGAATTCGACAATCCGTACCGGACCGGTCAATTCTTTCTTGCTCCGATAGTCCAGATTTCTTAATTCATCCGTATCGGGAAGAAAAATACGGACATCTTCATTTCCGTAAATAATTTCATTAGCTTCCTCTTCTGTCAGAAGTGCCTCTTCCATGGTCATAATACCGTTGAAATCAATCGTCACCACATCATCGGCCATATGAAATCCTACATTGTCATACCCGAATTTTTTATGAACCAGTCCTGAAAAAATATGCTCCCCCGAATGATTCTGCATATAATCAAAGCGGCGGGGCCAGTCTATTTTACCATGTACTTTTTCTCCGACATCAAGCCTGTCTTTTCCGTAATGAACTATCTTCTCATCTTTTCTTCTCGTATCCGTGATAACAGTCCCGTTCAGTGTCCCCCGATCGCCCGGCTGCCCTCCCCCTTCGGGATAAAAAGCCGTATCGGATAAAATAATCTCCCAGCCGTCCTTCCCTTTTTCGCAAGATAAAACAGTGGCATCAAATTCTTTCTGATACGCATTTTTATAGAAAATTTCATTCATTTCTTCCATTGCAAAACCTCTTTCAAACCGTTGAACCTTTTCACGCAGGCAGTTTTGCCGGTATTTTAATTTCAGATTTCCTTTTTATATAGCTCGTCATGATGACGAATGAAAATTTTTTCGGAAAATCAACCGCGGAGTCCCCGGCTTTGTCTGTCCATATCTTCGACCACAATATCAAAAATATCACCCAAAGTAGCGCAGTACTGAAGAACCAGCCACGGCTCGTTTGTATGAAAATGAATTTTCATCAGATTTCCCGTTTGAGCAATGATCAGCGAGTCCCCTTTCAGTTCTTCGTTAAAATAGCGGCTGACCTCTTTTTTATCCGCTTTTTCTCCTTCAATCAGTAATTGGGTATCATATTTAAATTCAATCATTTCCGTCTCCTGTTGTTTTCATATATTTGCTATATAGCATAAAATATTTGAGAATTAATTTCAAGTAAAATTAAATTTCCCCAAACAAAAACATGTTTCACCGAATAAAGGCAAAACATGTTTAAAATGAATAAAATGCAATTCTTTGAGAAAAACCCGCTCTTACTCTTTTCCGTTCCAACAGTAAGTACACATCTTGTCGGGATCGATTCCCGCAGCGGTAAGCATATCATCCAGACGATTGAAGCTTAAACTGGTAAATCCCATTTTCTTTCCGATTTTCTCCACCATTTTATGATATCTGTCAGAATCGGGATTTGCATAATCGTCCAATATGACGCGGTCAACCTGCTGCCCCTCTTCTTCTGCTATGACACGGCGGGCAATCAGTTCCATCTCAGAATTTGAGCGGGAGAAGTTTAAATATTTGCAGCCGAACAAGATCGGAGGACAAGCCGCACGGGCATGAACCTCTTTTGCTCCGCTTTCAAAAAGAAACTCCGCCGTTTCTCGAAGCTGGGTTCCTCTTACAATAGAATCATCTACCAGAACCATTCTCTTCCCTTTTATGAGTTCATGAATCGGAATCAGTTTCATCTTTGCAATAAGATTCCGTTTAGACTGAATAGTCGGCATAAAGGATCTGGACCAAGTCGGCGTATATTTGACAAGAGGCCTTGAGAAAGGTATTCCCGATTCATTGGCATATCCCATGGCATGAGCGATCCCCGAGTCCGGTACGCCGGCTACGATATCTATCTCATTTTTAGTGAGCCCGTCTCTTCTTGCCATAGCACCGCCGCAGCGATATCTCATTTTTTCCACAGAAATTCCTTCATACCGGGCAGAAGGATATCCGTAGTATATCCAGAGGAACGTACAGATTTTCATCTTTTTCCCCGGAGCCATGAGCGTCCGTACTCCCTCAGGAGTCATGATAACTATTTCTCCCGGCCCCAGTTCTCTGTAGAATTCATATTCCAAATTTAAATAAGCGGAAGATTCAAAAGTGGCACAATAGCCGTCTTCTTTTTTCCCCAATACGATCGGCACTCTTCCCAGCTTATCCCGGGCGCAGTACAACCCGTCGGCGGTCAGCAAAAGAAGACTCAAAGTTCCGTCTATCTTTTCTTGGGCATAGCGGATTCCTTCTATAAGATTATCTTTCTGATTGATCAGCGTTCCTACGAGTTCCGTGGCATTAATATGCCCTCCGCTCATTTCAAGGAAATGGGTGCCTCCTTTTTTGATGATCTCATCGGCAAGTTCTTCCATATTATTAATTTTCGAAACCGTCGCCAATGCATAAGTACCGTGATGAGAGCGGACAATCAGCGGCTGTGCTTCGTAATCCGATATACAGCCGATTCCCATATTTCCCTTCAGATGATGAACATCGCCGTCGAATTTCGTTCGAAACGGTGAATTCTCAATATCATGAATAGATCGGTTGAACCCGTCTTCCCCCAAAAACACCATTCCCGCTCTTCTTGTTCCCAAATGGGAGTGGTAGTCGGTACCGAAAAATACATCAAATACACAATCAGACTTAAGCGTTGCCCCAAAAAATCCGCTCATTTCTTTTCCCTTCCCTTTACACATGATGTGATTTATTTGAATATTTTTTATTATAAAACATATCGGCTCTATATTTCAGGGGATATGTCATATTTTATTAAAAATTAATCAATCCTTATAAATACCTCTTAGATCG
>URAA01000074.1 GCA_900545785.1 uncultured Dialister sp.
TCTTGCAATTTTATCAAAAGCTTCTCCCGCCGCATCGTCTTTTGTTTGTCCTAAAAGTTCGAAAGTATTATAATCTCGGACTACGACAAGCATGGTATGCCCGCCGGAAACCACCAAAGATAAAAAAGGAGGCTCCAAATCGGGATACTGAAGAAAATTGGCAAAGATATGTCCTTCCATATGATTAACTGCCACCAATGGTTTATCTAAAGCCCATGAAACCGTTTTTGCAGCAGCCACCCCGACAAGCAAAGCTCCTACCAGACCGGGTCCCTGAGTAACTGCAACGGTATCCAAATCAGTCCAATCGCAACCGGCCTTTTCTAAAGCCTCCATCGCTACGGGAAGCACGTCTTCGATATGATGGCGTGATGCAATTTCAGGAACTACGCCGCCAAATTTTTTATGAATGGGCACTTGGCTGGAAATCACATTGGAAAGTATCTTCCTTCCGTCTTCAATTACTGCACAAGATGTTTCATCACAACTTGTTTCAAATGCTAAAATCTTCATTCTTACTCCTTATAATGAAAGAGACATTATATATCCGTCTTCTTTCGGCCGTTCGTACACACCTTTTCTTAAACTGACAACATGAAAGTTATACTTTCTATACAATGTTTGGGCAGCCAGATTGCCGACACGCACTTCTAAAAACATGGTCTGCATATGACGATGCAGAGCTTCCTCTATTCCGCTTTGTATTATTTTTTCTGCTGCGCCAAGTCTTCGAAATATCGGTAAGACGCCGATATTCACCAATTGTGCTTCGTCCGCAATAAACCAGAAACAACCGTATCCTCCCGTTTTCCCATTTATTTTAGCGATAAAATAAACACTGTGATCCCGGCTTAAATCATTTTTTATGGTTTCTTCCCGCCATGCATCGGTAAAACATTGCCGTCCTATTTCATAAATACTCTTTACATCCTTAATAGATGCTTCTTCTATCAGGATATGATCCCCTGTTTCTTTTCCCACTGTACTTCCGCCTCACTTCTGCGAATATAATTGGGAAGCAAGGTTAACGGATCGTCTGCTTCTCCCTTTTTCAATTTTTTCCATGCCGCCATAGCTACTGAAGAAGCCCTGCAGCATCTGTTCTGCGGCAATGCCGGACGAAGCCCTGCAGCAATAATTTTATCTTTATATATATCTGCCCCTTCTCCTAAAACAACCATCGGACCGCCGTGTCGGATCGCAGCTTCAATCACTTGATCGATCGGCGCCGCCTCTGTCTTTTTTTCCTGCCATATCTCACTGAAAACACCATATATGGCAGCATAAACATTTCCTCTTTGCGCGTCTGCCATAGGCAGGGCAAAAGTCTCTGATCCTGCCAAATTATAAGCCAAAGCTTCCAGTGTATCTACTCCGATAACGGGTACATTCCACAGGCATGCCATTGTTTTGGCAGTCACGAGGCCGATTCTGAGTCCTGTAAAAGAGCCCGGTCCTTTGGATACAGCAACGGCGGTTATTTCCTTTTTATCCACCCCTGCATCTTTCAGCATAATGTCCATATGAGGTATCAGTTGTTCGGAATGTGTCATTTTTTGCTGTACTGTCCATTCCGCCACCAGTTTATCTTCTTCCGCTAAAGCGCAGCTGAGCACGAAGGAAGAAGTATCAATCGCAAGCAGCATATTTTAAAATCTCCTTTGTGACGGAAGCCGGAGCCTTATCTCCCCAATAAATATGTATTTCTCTTTCCGTCTCACTTATATATTTCATGGCAATCCAAATACTTTCTTCAGGAATAACTTCAGGAAACATATCTGCCCACTCCACAACGGTCACACCGCCTGCACTGTACTCTTCCCAGCCGATGTTATATATTTCATCCGCGCTGTTTAAACGGTAGAAATCAAAGTGTTTAAGTGGCAGTTCTCCGTCATAATAATTCATGATTGTGAAAGTGGGACTGCCTACAACACCGGCAATTCCCATTCCTTTTGCCAGACCTTGTACAAAATGGGTTTTCCCCGTCCCCAAATCTCCGGAAAGGGCAATGAATAAGTCATTAACGGCCTGCTTTCCGATACATTCACCGACAGCAGCGGTTTCTTCCTCCGAAGCAGTTCTTATGACAACATCATTCATAAATCCACCTCATTAATTCGTTAAAACGTTTGATTCCGATACGATATCCCTCTCCATGAAGGTGACGAATTTTGTCGGGATTTGTTTCTGCTCTTTTAACCGTCACGGGTTCTTCCGGACGTATAACAAATACCTTTCCTTCCGCCTCCAGTTCTGAAAGCATTTCTGCTTTTTCATTATAGATTTGAGTAATTCTATATATTGCTTCTAAAACGTCAGGATATTTCTTTTTCCAAAACAAGTTCATCAACATTTTATATGCTTCGGGTATTTCTTTTTTACGATAAGAAAATTCCCTTGTCAATATATATACAGGCTTTTCGGATGAAAAAGGCAATTCATGAGGGAGGGGTACCAAAGGCATTCCGACTCCTCCGTCCACATAAGGGACGGAGCCGATTTCAACAGGGGGAGAGAGCAATGGAATAGATGAGCTTGCCTCTATCACTTTCATATATTCATCCGTCGTATAATCTTTATTTGAAAGATATATCGCTTCTCCGTTTAAGCAGTTTGTCACTATAACCTGCAAGAGCGTCTCGGTATTTTTCAATGCTTCTACATCTATGGGGTCCAATTCATAGGTCAGTTCACCAAACATAAAATTAAAATTAAAATAATTCTTTTCTTTCCATAAATGTCTGAAGCCCATATAACGGGGATCGTTGCAATAGGTCGTGTTAATTCGTACACTTCTCCCTTTTTGTTCCGCCAGATAACATATGGCCTGCATCGCACCGGCTGATGTCGCCGTCATTTTTTTGAAATGAAGCCCCTTCTCCAAAAAGGCATCCAAAACTCCCGCTTCAAATAAAGCTCGCATGGCACCGCCTTCCAAAATCAAGGATGCTTCGTCCGGTGCATAAAAATTTGATATATTCGATTTCTTCGTATCTTTATCCTTCATTTCATTTTCACAATTCTTATTTTTTATCATTTGAACGGATCGACTGCTTTTTTACAGCATCAATTTTAGCCTTAACGGCCTCCTGATCACCCAAGTAATTTACGTCGTGTACCGTGAAGTCATCATTCAGATGATAGACCAGCGGAACGCCTGTAGGAATGTTCATCCCTGCTATTTCTTCATCAGAAATATGTTCCAAATGTTTTCTTAATGCTCTGATGGAATTTCCGTGTGCAACAATCAGAATATTTTCTCCCGCTATAATTTTGGGCTTAATTTCTTCTTCAAAATAGGGAGCCACCCGCTCTACCGTATCTTTCAGGCATTCCGACAGGGGAAGTTTTATTTTGTCCTTAAGTTTTTGATACAGTGCCTGCTTTTCAGGATTTCTCCGATCGTTTTCTTCCAATGCCGGAGGGCGTACATCATAAGAACGGCGCCATAAGTGAACTTGTTCATCTCCGTATTTATCAACGGTTTCTCTTTTGTTTAACCCTTGAAGTGCACCGTAATGGCGTTCATTTAAATGATAATTTTTCACCACCGGTATCCACGTCAGATCCAATTCATCCAAAACAGTATATGCCGTATGAATCGCTCTTTTCAATATAGAAGTATAGCAAAGATCAAATTTATAATTACCTTCTTTTAAAAGAATTCCCGCCTGCTTCGCTTCCGCATATCCCGTTTCCGTTAAATCTACGTCGGTCCAGCCGCAGAACAAATTCAATTTATTCCATTCACTTTCCCCATGCCTGATCACAACTAATGTGTACATAATTGCCTCCTTACGAACGAAAATGATCATATCCTGAAGATTTCAATAATTCTGTTTTGCCTTTATCTTTTATAAAGACAAGTCCCGATCCCCGTTCTCGGACAACACCGATTTTTGTCACCGGTAATCGTTTTTTCACTATTTCCCAGCCTGCAGGAGAAATAGTACCTGTCAATTCATAATCTTCTCCTCCGTTCAAAGCCCAATTAAGAGGATTTTTATTCAATTCTTTCCCTAAAAGAATTGCCTCTTTTGATATAGGAATTTTTTCTTTCTCTATATCTATAATAACCCCGCTTGCTACGGCTATCTCATTTATTTCTCTTGAAAGACCGTCAGAGATATCATTGAGAGAATCAGCGCCTGCCATGCGAAGTATTTTACCTGCTTCGATTTGCGGCTCCGGTCTTCTGTGACGTTTCAGAATAGTGGGAAATCTTTCTTCCTGATGATTCAGTATAGCCGACAATCCGGCTGCCGAATCACCGATTGTTTCCGTAACGAAAACGACATCATTGACTTGTGCCCCGCTTCGCCGGACAGCCTGATTTTCAGGAACGATACCTACAACCGTCCCGGTCAGAACGATCCCTTCTCCGGAGCCCGTAATATCTCCTCCAAGGACATTGACTCTATATTTTTGACAGCATTCCCGAATTCCCTGATAACAGCTCTCTATCCAACTGTACGGCGTATGATCGGGAAATGCCGCAGAGATGACGAAGGCGACCGGTTCTGCTCCCATGGCTGCCATATCGCTGAAATTAACGGCACAGATGCGATAGCCTGCATCAGAAGCTGACATTGTTTCGTTTTTAAAATGAATCCCTTCCACCATGGTATCGATGGAAATCACCTGATCATATCCCGCCGGTACCGTATAAACCGCCCCGTCATCACCGGCCCCCAGCTTTACTGCCTCGGGACGATAGATCAGATCATGGGAAATGCGGCGTATACATTCAAATTCCCCTATGTCTTTTATTGTTTCTTCTTTCATTCTTTTATTGTTTCTTCTTTCATTCTTTTATTGTTTCTTCTTTCATTCTTTTATAATTTCTACACCTGCATTTTGCAATTCTTCCATGACTTTTATATGATCTTCTTTATTAACATATCCCAGCCCGTCTTCAAGAAGCGATACAGTATGACCTGCATTGAGCAGTGCCGATACGGTCTCCTTCACACAGTACTCGGAAGCAATACCTCCTACATATACATGAGAGGACACCACATCCTTTAAAACTTTTCCCTCACTGTTCATACCGTAGTAGGCGGAATATTCTTCAACCTCATCATCTTTTCCTTTAAGAAAGGTATTTTCCCCCTTAGGTTTATTTAATGAATCTGACACTTCATTTTCAAACCTTTCATCAAGAGCAGAACCTTTCTCTCCTGCCAGGCAATGAACAGGCCATATGCCTCCGTTTATTTTAAATGATTTGTTTTTCGGACTATGCCAATCGGAAGTATAAAGAGCTTTCACGTCATGAGAATTCATAAATCGAATCAAACATGCAACGGCTTCCCGACTGTGCTCACAAGCCAGGGTTCCGTCTATAAAATCATACTGACAATCCACTATAACTAAAGAATCCATAATTCCCCCGCCATTTCTTGATATTGATACTTCTATTATTAAATACTTTATATATTTTAACAGTTTTCCTAAAGTGTGTAAAAGTTTAGAGATTGCATCCTTATTTTAAACTCTGTTTTATTCCCCATTGTAATAGATTGATTTATTTTTTATAATTGTAAAAACATGAAATATATTTCTGTTATTGTCTTGCATCGCTTCGATTTTATAGGTATACTTTGTAGGTACGTATATAAATAATCATTGATTAAGGAGATGGCTGTTTTGGATTTTGTTACCACCCTCGTTTATTTTTTGAATATCGGTTTATTCAGTGCCATTGTTGCCCGTTTCACCGGCGCCGTTATGTCGATTCTTGTCTTTTGTTCGCTTCTCTACATGGGTGCCACACCAATCGAAACAATAGGCATGATGCTTACCTATCTGGTTTTTATGCGCCTTACTGTTTATACCCAGAAGAACCGGGTAAACTTTAAAAAAATGCAGATTTTTACCGGTCTGAAAATTGTACCCGCCGTTGCACTGATTATTATTGCTTTATTTTTATATCCTTTCGCAGGCTTGGCCGTATTCTTACTCGTTTTTATGGCAGAAGTATTATCAAAAATGAGAATGAATATACCCGTTGAAAAACGAATGAGCAAAAGCGAACTGATTCCTTATATTATAGCAGGCTCTGTTCTCATGACTCTTTCTATGATTGTAGTCAAATTTGTTCCCGATACCCTCTATTACGGTATAGGCGGTCTTGCTATTTTCCTGCTCTGTGCATTCTTCTGGTGGATAGGAAATGACCGGGATCGGTTGTCTTCTTCTTGGGATAAAATTATTATTGCTTCTTTCATTCCCGCCGGTCTTTTCGGATTTGATATGGCGGACTGGATTGATGATTTAAAACGAAATATAAATCACACTCGTTTGGCCTTTAACCTTCCTTTCCTTTTCTTGCCTGTATTTTTCATAGCTTTCGTTATGGCAAATATTCTTTTCGGAATTTTTTCTCTCTCCGGTATGGTCGTTGTATTCTGCTCTGCCATTGGCCTTCGCCTCTTCGGCTACTATGAAATGAGCGGAAAAGGTAAAATGAATCTGATTGCTTTAGGTATCACTATACTTGCTGCCGTACTTTTATTCCTTACCGCTCCGGAGCCGGTGGGAGTCACCAAATCGGTAGATGCTTTCCTGAATCAAAGTTATTATGGATTTGACGGAATTTTGAATATGTTTTAAATAAAGTTAAAAAGAGCTGGCTCGAATGAGAACAGCTCTTTTTTTGTTCGTTACTCAGGTTTCCATGGGATTACCTTCACCATACTCGAAGGACATACGTTCAGAAGCGGACAATTTTCACAATCCGGATTTCTTGCATGACACACCCTTCTTCCATGCCAGATAAGCCAATGATGGGCTGCTGACCAATCTTTTTTGGGAATTGCCTTCTTCAATCCCTCTTCCACTTTTTCCGGTGTATCTCCCACGGCCAGCTTCAGACGGTTCGATACGCGAAATACATGCGTATCCACGGCAATGGCAGGATAGCCGAAAGCAACACTGCGGACCACATTGGCAGTTTTTCTTCCCACCCCGGGTAATTTAATCAAATCATCAAAATTTTCCGGAACTTTACCGCCAAATTCTTCCAAAATCATATGAGACAGCCCCAAAAGATTTTTGGCTTTAGCCTTATACAATCCGCAATCATGAATTTCTTTTTCCATTTCCTCCAAAGTAAGGCGGATCATTTTCTCCGGCGTATCTAACCGTGGAAACATACGGCCGGTAATGATATTGACTCTTTTATCGGTACACTGAGCTGATAATACAACAGCCACCAACAAGGTAAAAGGACTGGAAAACCGAAGCATTGTTCCTTCATCTTTA
>URAA01000075.1 GCA_900545785.1 uncultured Dialister sp.
CTTCCGATCTGCTTTCAATGTAAATAATATGGAGATTATTCAAGGGATCATGGAAGCTGCTAAAGAAACACAATCTCCCGTTATTTTACAAGCTTCTGAAGGAGCCCGAAATTATGCGGGTCAAGAATATATCGTTGGTCTTATAAAAATTGCATTGGAGCAATATTCTGAAATTCCTACGGCTATCCATCTTGACCACGGTTCTTCTTATGATATTTGCAAAGCCTGCATCGACGGGGGATTCACTTCCGTTATGTATGACGGTTCCAAACATTCATTTGAAGAGAATGTAAAAGTTACAAAAGAAATTGTTGCTTATGCTCATGATAAGGGCGTAGTCGTAGAAGCAGAATTGGGACGCCTTGCCGGTGTAGAAGATCTTGTCAGTGTCGATGCAAAAGATGCCATTTTTACAGATCCGGACCAGGCTGCCGAATTTGTAGAATTAACCGGCTGTGACTCTTTGGCTATTGCCATAGGGACCAGCCATGGAGCTTACAAGTACAGCGGAGAACCTTATTTAGACTATGAACGGCTTGAAAAAATAGGGAAACTTCTTCCCGAGTATCCCATTGTCCTTCACGGCGCTTCTACGGTTATTCCTGAATTTGTTGAAAAATGCAATGAATTCGGAGGAAAAGTATTGGGTGCAAAAGGCGTTCCTGAAGATATGCTTCGTAAAGCAGCACAAATGGCTGTCTGCAAAATCAATATAGATACGGATATCCGTTTAGCCATGACTGCTGCTATTCGAGAAGCCCTTGTTAAAAACCCCGAAAACTTTGATCCCAGAGGATATTTAAAACCTGCCAGAGAAGCTGTTAAACAGATGGTTATTCATAAAATTAAAGCTGTCTTAGGCTCTGCCAATACAATTTAATTGATATAAAGTCAAATCATATTATCTCCTTTTGCAAATAAAAACTGCATCTGCAGAACGAATCCATTCTGCAGATGCAGTTTTTATTTGTAATTATTATGCATTTTTAGCTGCTTCGCAAATTTGTGTAAATCCTGCCGGATCACTGATCGCCATTTCAGAAAGCATCTTCCGGTTTACTTCAATACCTGCTTTTGTCAAGCCTGCAATCAATCTGCTGTAGGTAAGACCGTTCATACGTGCTGCTGCGTTGATACGAACAATCCAAAGTTTACGGAATTCTCTCTTTTTTGCTCTACGATCTCTTCTTGCATAGTAGAGAGCTTTCATGACTAATTCATTTGCTTTTCTGAACTGTATGTGGCGAGCACCTCTGTACCCTTTAGCCAACTTCAGAATTTTCTTATGTCTTGCATGTGCGGTTACACCGGCTTTAACTCTTGCCATTCTCTTATATCCTCCTTATCAGCCATTCGGCAGCAATCTTGCTACACGTTTATAATCAGACTTTGAAACCAATGCTGCTTTTCTGAAATTTCTCTTTCTCTTAGGGGATTTCTTTTCGAGAATGTGGCTCTTAAAAGCCTTGTTTCTTTTAAACTGGCCGGAGCCGGTTTCAGTAAAGCGTTTTGCCGCTGCGCGGCGAGTTTTCATTTTCGGCATTTAAATTCTCTCCTTTATTATGCTTTCGGACCAATGACCATCGTCATATTGCGTCCTTCTAATTTCGGCGGTTTTTCACGAACAACGGAATCACCAAGCTCTTTTGCAAAGCGCTCGAGTACTTCTCCTCCCAGTTCGGGATGAGTCATTTCTCTGCCACGGAACATAATGGTAACTTTGACCTTATTTCCATCACTTAAGAAACGCTGTGCATTTTTAAGCTTGACATAGAAATCATGATTATCAATGTTCGGACGAAGTTTAACTTCTTTCAATTGAAAAACCTTTTGTTTTTTCTTTGCTTCTTTATCGCGTTTCTGCTGCTCGTATCTATATTTTCCATAATTCATGATACGGCATACCGGAGGACGTCCATTCGGCGCCACTTCAACAAGATCAAGACCTCTTTCTTCTGCTGCGCGGATCGCTTCGCGAAGTGTCATGATCCCTAACTGTTCGTTTGTATCGCTGACAACTCGTACTTCTCTTGCACGAATTTCTTCATTGATACTGAGTTCCTTTCCTATTCTATTCACCTCCGAAAAGAAATAAATTGCAAGTAAAAAGGCAGACAGCACATGCCGTCCGCCCTAAAAGTTCCTTCGAAAACCTTAGTAGCCTGCGCCTTGTAAGGTGAGAAGCGGATGACTTCTGCTTGCAATTAATCATGTGATATATGATACCTTATTTATTTTATTCTGTCAACTGTAGATTGAAATATATCTATTCGATTTTTTCGGGAATACTGTCTCGAATTACCCGATGTGCCATTCCGACGGCAACTTCATTGAAACGAAGTACTCCGACCCCCACATAAATTGCGACACAAAGATGTTCGTTCCAGCGGGCAATTCCGATTTTTCCGCCCACATTCATTCCGATAGCTTTCAATTTGATTTGTTCAATAGCCGATTCCATCGCTCCGAGAACCGATCCGTCTCCCACATGGGTATCACTGATAACATACTGGCGCTGCGCCGCAACAATGGCAGATTCATATATTTTAGGCAATATGTCTAAAAATTTTCCGCCGAAATTGACCGCAACAACTCTTATTTCCTGCTTAGCCAATTCCTGCTTTAATAAATTCTCATCTGTCCGTGTTTCAGAAAGCGCCATACGAAGAGCAGCACGACCCACATCACCGCTTTGATATTCTCTGACCATCTTACTTAATCCCTGCTCTTAATTTCACGAATTAAATTTGCAATAAACATGGCAAGCGGAGAGGCTCCCTCGTCCCCGCTCCGGCGACTGCGAACCGAAACCGTATGTGACTGCATTTCCTTATCTCCCACAACAAGCATATACGGTACTTTCTCCAGTTGTGCTTTTCGAATCTTATACCCCAAGGTATCATTGCTTTCTTCAATTTCTACACGAACACCGGAGCCGGATAATGCTTCCGTTACTGATCTTGCATATTCCAGATGTTTCTCTGTTACGGGAATTACTTTAACCTGTACCGGTGAAATCCAAGTCGGGAATGCCCCTGCAAAATGTTCGATCAATATACCGATAAATCTTTCAAGCGATCCATATCCTGCACGATGAAGCATAACTGCTCTGTGTTTCTCTCCATCTTCTCCGATATAGTTGACATCAAAGCGTTCAGGCAATTGCATATCCATCTGAATGGTGCCGCACTGCCATGTACGTCCTAAAGAATCTTTGATATGAAAATCCAGTTTGGGACCATAAAACGCTCCGTCGCCTTCATTAACGACATAAGGGACATGAGCCGCTTCCACGGCTTCTTTCAGCGCATTGGTAGAAATTTCCCAAAGTTCGTCACTTCCCATGGAGTTTTCAGGACGGGTAGATAATTCTACATGATATTCAAGGCCGAAAATACCATAGAGTTTTCTATACATTTCCATCGTTTTGATAACTTCATCTTTCATCTGTTCCGGTGTCATAAATATATGGGCATCATCTTGTGTAAATACACGAACACGAAACAGACCGTGAAGTGCACCGTGAAGTTCATGGCGATGAACAATACCGAATTCCCCTACTCTTTTAGGTAATTCTTTGTAAGAATGCTGCCTTGTTTTATAGTAAAGAATTCCGCCGGGACAGTTCATCGGTTTGATCGCATACTCTTCATTGTCAATTTCAGTGAGATACATATTCTCTTTATAGTGATCCCAATGTCCGGACTGTATCCAAAGATCTTTAGAGAGAATAATAGGTGTCATAATTTCTTCATAATCAAATTCTCTAAAAAGTTCTCTTTCATATTCTATCAATTCATTACGCAGAATCATGCCTTTCGGATGGAAGAAAGGGAAACCCGGTCCTTCTTCATGGAAAGAAAATAAATCCAGTTGCTTGCCCAATTTCCTGTGATCACGTTTTTCCGCTTCTGCACGGACAAAAAGAAAATGTTCCAGTTCTTCTTTATCAAAGAATGCAGTTGCATAAATTCTCTGAAGCATTTTATTCTTTTCATCGCCGCGCCAATAAGCGCCTGCCACCGCCATCAGTTTAAATACTTTCAGCTTCCCTGTGGAACGAACATGGGGCCCTTTGCACAGATCAGTAAAATCTCCTTGGCTATAGGTGGAAATAACTGCATCTTCCGGCAAATCTTGGATCAAAATGACTTTATAATCTTGATTTCTCTTTTTGAAAAACTCAAGAGCTTCACTGCGAGTCAATACCTTTTTTTCAACGGATAAATTTTCTTTACAGATTTTGGCCATCTCTTTTTCAATAGCAGCAAAATCATCCTGACTGAATACATGATCCGATTCCAAATCATAATAGAAACCATCATCAATTGCCGGACCGATCGCAAACTTGGTTCCCGGATATAAATGCTGGATAGCCTGTGCCATTACATGGGCCGCCGTATGACGCAATGCAGCCAATCCTTCTTTATCATTTTTGGTAAAAAATTCAACTTGAGTACCATCGACAATATTCTCACGGAGATCCGTCAATTCCCCGTCTACCCGGGCAACCAAAGCTTCTTTAGCCAAGCTGTTGGAAATTGATTTTGCTACTTCAAACAAAGGAATTGCTTTTTCAAATTCCAATTCTTTTCCATCTTTCAATCTGATTTTTATCATAATATCCTCTCTTCTTTCCGGAGCTAAACCCATACTTGGGAAAACAACTCCTAAACAAATAAAAAAACTCCCATCCCTAAGGGACGAAAGTTTAATTCCGCGGTTCCACCCAAATCAGAGTCATACTCTACTTTAACGGTTTGTAACGGTACCTGCCGAGAAAACATACTTGATTCCGCTTTCCTGTTCAAGAGTGGTAATATAGTCAGCTTCATATCCGCTTCCACCGATGACGAACTCTCTTTTAATGAAGTCTGAAAATATCTTGTCTCTGTCAACACATTTATAATTTTTATCATACACTGTTTTTCATTTATGTCAAGAACATTTTAAATATACTTAATGCCATATTAAATATCATACTTGTTATAAAAACTACATTTCCTCAAAATATGTGATTGAATCAATATCTCTCAACCATTCTTTAAATTTCATTTTTTCTCCGTGACGAGGAAGCTTTACCGAAATAGTTGCCACCGGTATATTTTGACCTGTTTTATCTTTTTGAAAGTCAAAATCAGTGACATCAATGTTTTTCTGTCGAAGTAATTCCATAAATCTCGTAACTTCCGGCCCATCTTTAAATTCCAAATATAAGTCTAAATCTCTGGAATTTCGATGCATTTTTTTATCAAGAGGATCAAGGACTTTTAATATCAAAATAATAAATATCAGTGCTAAAACGGTACCCTCTGCAAATCCGATCCCTGCAGCAAGACCGACACCTGCACAAGCCCATAATCCGGCTGCCGTTGTAAGTCCTTTTACCTCATTTCGTCCGGTAATCATGATGGTACCTACGCCAAGAAAACCGACTCCGCTGATAACTTGAGCACCCATTCGGGCAATATCCGTATTGGCGCCGGGGAATTCTCGAAAAACATATTCATTAACAATCATGGACATCGCTGCCCCCAGACAAACCAAAGCGTGGGTTTTTATTCCTGCCCCCTTATTTTTATATCCTCTGTCTAAGCCGATAATAGTCCCTACAATGATAGCCAAAATAAGACGCAGACAGATACCTGTCACACTCCATTCCTTTATCAGATTTATAATCGACTCAACCATCAATCCGTACCACCTCTAATAAAAAACTGTTTCTATGAGTCCGGCTATTTCAAATAAAACCGACTGCCGGTCTTCCAATGCTGAAAATCCATAGCTTATATTAATACTTATAAAGACAATTTCATTTATCTGTTTAAGTTTATGATATAATTCATCACCTCTTCTTGTTTTTTCTGAAGAAGCTGCCTGTCTCCTCTGGTTTCCATATTAAAACGGATTAACGGTTCTGTATTCGAAGCACGAAGATTGAATCTCCAATTTTTAAAATTCATTCCCAATCCGTCTATATGCTGTATTTCCAAAGCTTGTTCTTTATATTTTTCTTCGACAGATTTTAATACTTTCTCTACATTCTCGGCAGGCAGATTGATTTCTCCGCTGCAGGGATATTTATTTTCCATTTCAGAAACCAAATCAAACAGGGATTTCCCAGTTTCACTTATAATTTGGGATACGATCAGCCAAGGTATCATGCCGCTGTCACAATAAGAGAAATCTCTGAAAAAATGATGGGCACTATTTTCTGCTCCATAGATTCCCCCTACTCTTCTCATCGTTTCTTTCATAAAAGCATGACCGCCTTTTGATTCCACAGCCGTTCCGCCGAGCTGACGGCAAATATCTTGTACACACCAATATACTCGGGGATCATGAATGATTGTTTCTCCTTTATTTCTTTCAAGGAAATATCTGGATAACAACGCTACCATATAATATCCTTCTATAAAATTTCCTTTGTGATCAATGAAAAAGCAGCGATCAAAGTCTCCGTCCCAGGCGATCCCTAAATCTGCTTTTTCATTTAATACTTTTTCCACCAAAGGCTTTCTGCATTCTTCCATCATCGGGTTTGGAACACCGTGCGGGAACAACGGATCAGGTTTCATATACATTTCCACAAATTGAAACGGAAGATGTTTCTTTAAATTTGCAAAGCAGATATCGGCACAGCCGTTTCCTGCATTTACAACTATTTTAAGAGGTTTCATTTTTCGGACATCTACAAAAGAAAGCAGGCATTTAATATAATCGTCCATAATATCCTTTGTATAAACTTGTCCTTTTTTGATGGATGGATTCATTTCTCCGTCAAAAACCAGTTTCTCCACATCTTTTAAACCGGTATCCGCACTTACGGGAATTCCTTTTTCCCGGACAATTTTAATACCGTTATTATTCGAAGGATTATGACTGGCGGTGATCATAAATCCTCCGTCAAGTCCGTAATAAAAAGTAGTGAAGTACATCATTTCCGTACCGCAAAGACCTATATTATAAACATCCGCTCCCCCGTCAGTCAGCCCCTGTATGGCAGCTTCACAAATAGCAATTGAACTGGGACGAATATCATAACCGATGCTTACCTTTTTCGGATGATATAAATTTGCATAAGCAAGACCGATACGATATGCCAATTCCTCATTGATTTCAGTAGGGACTATGCCGCGAATATCGTAAGCTTTAAATCCGGTATGAGTCATATGGGAAAGAACTTTTATTAGATC
>URAA01000076.1 GCA_900545785.1 uncultured Dialister sp.
CGTGTGCTCTTCCGATCTTTCCTTTTCTGTTCATCACGAAAACGATGACCGGCGCCTGTTCAAGCACCCTTGCGGTGTAGACCGCGGCAGGAATGAATTTTGCCATGTCTTCTCCGAAATAGGGATTTTCTCCCTTCCGAATCTTTTCTATACCTGCTTTCAATGCACGGACGGCTTCTTTTCTTTTATCTCCCGTTACGACGATGAATTTCCACGGCTGTTCGTTATGTTCCGACGGCGCCCATGCGGCGGCTTCCAAAATTTCTTTCACATCTTCTTCGGCGATGTCTTTTTGGATGAACCGTCTTGTACTGCGCCTCTTTTTTATTTCTTCGATCACGATAGGACTCCTGTCTTTTTTAAAATACAGGACTTATTATACCGAAATACGGACTTTCCTGCAAATTTCCGTCACCGCCGTATTTCAAGGACTTCTTTTTCCTCTTTTCTCGGAAGGGGCCGCGGATTGTGAAGAGGGTAGCCGAAACTCATGGCAAGGACCGGTTCTCCGTCGCCGAGCCATTTTTTCAGTTCGTCATAGGCAAAAAATATATTTCCTATCCAAAGGCTTCCCACGCCTTTCACGGATGCCGCAAGCGCCATGTTTTCCGCCGCTCCGCCGATGGACTGGATATCGCTCATTTCATGGATTTTTTCTGCCGCCGTCCAATTGTCCCTCGGATCTTTTCCGCCCGGATTCATGATGAAAACGGTCACCGCTGCCGCTTCCATGGATTTCATCGTGTATTTTGCATTGCTCAGATATTCCCTGCTTCCCGTGATGATCCCCTCTCCCGCTTCGGAACGGGCAATGCCTCTTTCCATGGCGGCGATCATTTCTTTCTTTGCACCGCCCGTGACGACGATGAATTTCCAAGGCTGCCTGTTTTTCGGCGACGGCGCCCAGAGGCCTGCCCGAAGGATATAGTGCAGGATTTCTTCCGGGATTTCCTTGTCCTCAAATAAGCGGATGCTCCGCCGTTTGAAAAAAATATCTTCCATCTTTCCCTCATTTTCTCCTTTAATAAGGAAATTTTTGTAAAATCCAATCAAATGGTCAAAAAAAGCATATAATAAAAGAAATTCCACAAGGAGGTTTCTATGGATACCATCATACGCAAAAACGCATCCGGCGGAAAAGGAGAAATTCATATCCTTCCCCTTCTTTCCGAAGAGGAGAGGAAAAACGTCATCCATATGTACGGAAAAATCACCGTTCTCGAAGGTTCGTCCATCGGCATTCATAAACATATCGGAAACAGCGAATCTTATTACATTCTTTCGGGCAAAGGCCGCTATACCGATGAAAAAGGTACTTCCGACATACAGGCGGGAGACGTCCTTTATTGCAACGACGGCTCTTTTCACGGCGTGGAAAATACGGGAGCGGGCAATCTCGTTTTCATGGCGCTCATCATCAAATCTCCCGAGACAGAGAAATCATGACTTTCCCTCTGTTTTCAGTTATAATGATATCATCATTTTTATTTATTTCCATCTGAAAGGAGCATCATGGCGTTAAAAGAATACACGCTCCCTTTCGGCAGGGGAGTTCAGACCGTTCTTCTTCCGGAAGAACACATTTCAGATATTTTGGAAGGAGTTCCCACAGCGGCGGCAGATGTGAAAGAAGCCACTCTTGAATGCATGCGCCGTCCCGTCGGGAGCGCCCCTCTTTCCGAAAAAGTAAAGCCCGGCGACAAAGTCTGCCTCGTCGTTGCCGATATCACCCGTGCATGGAACCGCGCCCGGGACTTCACCGTCCATGTGGTGAACGAACTGAATCTTTCAGGCATCCCCGACGAAGATATCTGTATCGTCTTTGCCCAAGGGACCCACCGCGCCCACAGAGACGAAGAAAATGAAGAATGCGTCGGTAAAGAAGTGGCAAAGCGGATCAAAATGTATCAGCACGACTGCAGAAATAAAGACAATCTCACCTACATGGGAACCACCACAAGAGGCACGAAAGTCTACATCAACAGCATCGTGGCAAAAGCGGACAAAGTCATCCTCATCAACGCCGTTTCCACTCACGACATGGCAGGATTCGGCGGCGGACGGAAACTGATCCTCCCCGGCGTGGCAGGATGGGACACGATCCAAGAAAACCATTGCCATGCCCTGGGCGACGGCATCGGATCCGGCATCAATCCCGAAGCCCATGTCCTGAAAATAGAAGGAAATCCCGTCAGCGAAGACATGCAGGAAGGCTGCGACATGGTCGCCCCCTGTTTCCTCGTCCATTCCCTCATCAATGACAAGGGAGAAATATCGGGCATGGTCGGCGGCGATCCTTACAAAGCATGGCTCCTCGGCACGGAAGAAACATACCGCATGCAGAAAGTACCGATGAAAGCAAAAGCGGACGTCACCATCGTCAGCGCAGGAGGATACCCGAAAGACACGAACCTTTACCAAGGGACAAAATGCTACACCTCCGCGGAAATGGCAACCAAAGAAGGGGGCATCATCATCACCCTCATGGAAGCGGACGACGTAAACGAGCCGCCTGCCTACTTGGACAGCTTCAAATATCCCAACTTGGAAGAAATGGAAAAAGCCCTCCGGGCATGCTTCACCATTCCCTTCTTCGTCGCTTTTGAAAATCTCCACACCGCCCTCACCCATACGGTCTATTTCGTCACCAAAAAAGAAAATTTCGACGTCATCAGAAATAAAACACACCAAATCCCCGTCGCTACCGTAGAAGAAGCATGGGCGCTCGCCAAAGAACAACTGAAAAAAGAAGGAAAAGAAGACTACACGATCAATATCATCCCCCACGGAAGCGCCGTCGTTCCCTATCTGAAAGAGGAAGGATAAAAACAAAATAAAAAGAAAATGAAAACGCCCCCTGAAGAAGGATTTTGTTCCGACTTTCGGGGGCTGTTTTTTTGTAATAAAAGATAAAAAAGAGAAGGAAAGCAATCTGACAGAAAAAGACCGTAATCAGAGCAATTGTTTCGTCGGGCGGATCACCACTTCGTTCCATGCGGAATCGGCAGGAAGATCGATGGCCTGCTTGATCGTAAGCGCCACTCTTTCTGCAGGAATAGCGAAATTTTCATAAAAAGCGGTGAAATTTTTATTGAGCTCTTCATTATGGACGGAATTCAGCAGTTCCGAATGAACCGCGCCGGGGGAAACGACGGTGACCCGCAGATTTCCTTCATATCCTGCCATTTCTTCCCTAAGAGATTCGGAAATCGCCCGCACCGCCCATTTGGACGCGGAGTAAACAGCGCCGTTCAGGTGGGCAAAATGGCCTGCCACGGAGGAAATATTGATGATCTGCCCTTCTTTTTGTTCCACCATCCGGGGAAGAGCGGCGGCGATCCCGTAAAGAACGCCTTTGATATTGATATCGACGATGGCATCCCAGTCTTTTATGTCCCTGCTGAGAAGCGGCGCCTGAGGCATCACGCCTGCATTATTGAACCACACGTCGATCCGTCCGAAAGAAGAGACCGCTTTTTCCGCAAGGGCTTCCACCTGCGAAACGTCTCTCACGTCGGTCACCTGATAAACAGCTTCTCCGCCGAGTTCCCTGATTTCTTCCGCCAATTTTTTCAGCCGGTCTTCCCGTCTTGCCGCAAGAACCAGTTTCGCCCCGTCTTTGGCAAGAATTTTCGCCGTTGCTTCCCCGATCCCCGAAGAAGCGCCGGTGATAACGATGACTTTTGACATAAGTACCTCCTGAATAAATAAATTTTGTATTTGTATACAGTATATCATAGAAAAAAATCGATATGGTCAGGAAATAAAAAAAGCCCCTCCCTAAGGTGCCGACTAAATTGAAATATAGCATGTTTTAAGAAATACGGCGGATCGGTTCAGTATTCAAAATTTCAAATACTTTTCATATTCGCCCCCCTCGTGCTTTCATTTCTTTTTCGGCTGTTTTATTTTCCTGCACCGATCATTTATTTTCTTCTCCCGCCGGACAGGATTTCCCCGTACTTTTCTCTATTTACCTTATTTATTCTTTCCTCACCAAGGAAATTTCTTCCTTCTTTCCGCGGTATAGAAATTTTAAAACTTGCTTATGCAGGGAAACTACGATTAAATAGAAGAAGGGGAACGCCGTCACATGACGGTATTTCAGATGATAACGGAATTGACGAGGAGGAAAACATGAACGGAAACGGGAAATTATCTTTTGAAGAACTTTGGCAGCGGTTCAGAGGGCATATGTTCTCTTTCAAAGGGAGAAGCACGAGACGGGAATTTTGGACCTTTTTCATCCTGATGATGATCATCCAGTCCGCCGCGCAGGTAAGAGTTTTAACCACCATCGCTTTGGAAGAAGTGAGCGGCGCGTCCATCCTGAATATCCTCGTCTATCTTCTTTTTGCTTTCGTGTCTTACGCCCTCCTCACGAGAAGGCTCCACGATATAGGAAAATCGGGAAGACCGGCGGTCATCCTTTTTGCAATGAATTACATATTCCAAGGCGCCGCCGCCATCATTCCTCTCATTTTTATGTTCTATCTGCTCTATCTGGCAACCAAAGAATCCGCCCCGAATAATCAATACGGCCCGCAGTATCCGGAGACGAAGGAGTAAGGAAACATTCGGCTTTATTTATGAAATATCATCACTGATTGGAAAGAAGGAATACCATGTTTTGTAAAAATTGCGGTCGTGAAATGCCGGAGGACAGCCGTTTTTGTCCTTATTGCGGAACGGCGGTGAAAGCTGCTGCCGTTGACGGAGATATAAAGAAAGCGGCAAAGGAAACAGGCGGAAGCAGGATTTCCCGAACAGGCAGGAAAGAGCCGGACGAACTCTGCTGTCCCGTCTGTTATTCTGCAAATATCAAAGTCGGCGAAGTCGGCTACAGCGCCGCAAAAGGAATCGTCGGCGGCCTTCTCGCAGGAGGCATCGGCCTCGTGGCAGGATTTCACGGAAGTCACAAGCCGGAATGCACCTGCCTGAAATGTGGGTATAAATGGAAGGTATAAGCACGATAAAGGATTTTTTCAAATCATACATTGCCATTCTGCGGTAAAAGGGGGGCGGTCTTGTGGTCATTTCATTGTTATATGAAATCATATTAAATAAACGAGAAAAATATAGATACGGAGATTATTATTCCATTTTGGACGAATTATCCCGTGCTACCGATGTTGACGAAGACATACTCCGCGCACTGGCACTGAATCAGCCTGTCAAAGAATGGCTGATTGACAGGGATATCAATTCTATTTGCCGATATTTTGAAATCGATAAGCGTGACCTTTTCTTTTATCTTCCCATAAATAATAAATATCCCTGCTACTATGATGAAACAGACTTCGAACCGAATAAAGATGACTTTTATTACACAGACTGCCATATAGATATCTTTTACGATCGAATAAATGAAGTTGCATCTATGCTTTTTCCCGCCGAGATTCATATAGGAGGAAGAAAAATCAATTCCGTCTGTCATCTCACTGAGGATTTCGCAGAGATACATCCTCGGGAAAACATCGATGACCGGACAAGAAATTTTCTGACTGCCCTCACTCTCAATAAAGAAATAAGGGACTCTGTTGTTTATGCTCTTGAGAATGAATTCACAGAAAGCACTTGGTATTGGGAAAATCTCCATTACAGTGATTGTATTATCTCTCTGCATCCTTGCGGCGATCATCCCGAATTTCTCGATTCCGCCGTTCTTTATTGACAATATCTGCTTTTGCCTGCTATAATGGGGGCAGATGAAAAGGAGATGTTCGCTTGGACTCCGATGATTGTTTCGGAGGAAAAGGGGGAGCAACGGTAAGAGTGGTTGCTTCCGCCAATAACGAATCTCTTTTTTTATTTTCTTCTACAGTTGACAATATCTGCTTTTGCCTGATATAATTGGGTCAGATGAAAAAGGAGATGTTCGCTTGGACTCCGATGATTGTTTCGGAGGAAAAGAGGGAGCAACGGTAAGATTGGTTGCTCCCGCCAATAACGACTCTCCTTTTTTTGTGCCCTCGTAAAGACGGGCAATTTTTTTGTCCCGATAAAGCAGTTTCCTGTTGAAGATGTTTCAATAGAAAAGCTGTGGCTGTGATTTCCGTTCGATGATGTAGAACCCGTCCAAGCCCGGGAATGACTCCTCTGATTCGCTGCGTATCCGCCTCATAGACCGAATCTGACTGAATATCGTTTTGTGAGACCGACTCTGCGAATACCTTAAAATTAGAACTTGCCATTATTTATCCTCCTTTTTCCGTTGTCTGAATCCGGTGCGAGGTATATCCGCTGTAGTTTAATGTATTGTAATCGTAAGAGAATATCGGAAGCCCGTCTTCCAAGTCTTCCCACCATTCGCTGTAAAGTAAAAGAAGCCTCGATTTGATGGCTTGTGCCACCGCATCAGCTCCCTCCGGATAAGCATTCTTTCCACGGCCGAATATATAATCCCGGTTCTCGTCCAATTTTCTGTATATCATCCCACGCCTCCTTCCGTGTAATAAGATATTTCATTTTAGAGTTGCCTTTCTTATGAATCTGTCCTATAATACATACACAAAACAGACTGCCGACAGCAGAAAGTCGCCTTTGCTGCTAACTGATGGTGGGGACCGGATTTCGACTCCGGACCGGATTTCAACTCCGTACTTGGCGTCCACCCGGCAGTTTGTTTTTTATTGCCTGTTTTTTACCGTATTATGCAATAAAAAAGCACCTTTTCAGGTGCCACAAAACAGATTTTTATAAAGTATAATCCGATTACATCTCAGGCTTACGGATCGTTCAGACTTCCTCCATTATCCTCATATATGGCCATTCCCAAGAGAATGGCATCCGCATCGGTGTAATAAAAAGCATATTTTTAATTTGATTATTTTGTAAATATAGATTATATTATAGTTAATAAATAGACTGCTGACATCAGAAAGTCGCCATTAGCTGCGGAGCTCCGAATGCGTGGGCATATGGTGGGGGCTGGATTTCGACTCCAGATGGCGTCCACCCGGCGGTCTATTTTTTTATTGTCTGTTTTTATTTCCTATTTTTTGCCTTATTATGCAATAGAAAAGCACCTTTTCAGGTGCCACAAAACAGATTTTTATAAAGTATAATCCGATTACATCTCAGGCTTACGGATCGTTCAGACTTCCTCC
>URAA01000077.1 GCA_900545785.1 uncultured Dialister sp.
TTCCGATCTCATAGGAGCCCCCCTGATATTACTAATTTAATTCGGGAAACCATAATCCGATTTCTCTGGCTGCCGTTTCCGAAGCATCAGAAGCATGTACTATATTTTCATCAATAGATGTTGCAAAGTCACCGCGAATGGATCCCGGAACCGCTTCCAAAGGATTGGTGGCACCGTTGATTTGACGAACGGCTGCTACCGCATTTTCCCCTTCAATCACCATGGCTAATACAGGGCCGGACGTGATAAAAGCAATTAAATCATTGAAAAACCCTTTTCCTTCATGTTCAGCATAGTGCTTTTTTGCCAAGGCTTCAGGAACCTGAATCATTTTAATTGCATGAATACTTAACCCTTTTCTTTCAAAGCGGGAAATAACTTCTCCGCAAATATGTTTCTTGACACCGTCAGGTTTTACAAGAACAAGAGTTTTTTCAATGTTTGCCATAATATTCCTCCTTAAAAATTAATGCATGCTGACTGCGATTTCACGCAATTTTTTTACACGCTCTTCCGTGGACGGATGCGTAGAAAATAAAGATGAAATACCACTGACTCCGGAAAGAGGATTAATAATAAATAATCCTGAAGAAGCCGGTTTTGCATTGGGAATTACTTTACGATGAGCATAGTCATCCAATTTTTGCAGAGCGCTTGCAAGAGCCAAAGGTTTACCACTGATTTCAGCACCGGAAGCATCCGCCATAAATTCTCTGGAACGGGACAAAGCCATTTGCACAAGAGCTGCTGCAATGGGAGCGATAATAATAGTTGCAAGAAGTACGATGGGATTGCTGCTTCGCCCTTCGCTATCTCTTCCCCCGCCAAAAATAGCGGCCCATTGTGCCGCTTGCGCAAGATAACTGATTGCCGTTGCAAAAGTGGCAGCCATCGTCATAACCAGTGTATCATGATGTTTGATATGAGACAACTCGTGACTGATAACACCGGCAATTTCATCTCTGTCCAAAAGCGAAATAAGGCCTTCCGTCACGGCAACTGCCGCATGTTTTTCGTTTCGGCCCGTAGCAAAAGCATTCGGTACCGAAGTCGGAATAACATATAGTCTCGGCATAGGAATACCTGCATTTTTAGCCAATCCTCGAACCAATTCAAATAATTCGGGAACTTCTTTTTCTGACAATTCTTGTGCATTATAAGCATTCAATGCGATTTTATCAGAGTTCCAATAGCTGTAAAAATTCATAATGAGCGCTATACCAAGCATGATGGCAGCACCGTTTCGCCCGCCGGCATATCCGCCGATAGCAACTAAAATGACACCGAGAAGTGTCATTAACATGACAGATTTTATTCTATTTATCATATATTTTCCTCTCATTTCTAAAAGAAAATGATTCCTACCAATAAAAAATGGTCGGAACGACATGATTCGAACATGCGACCTCTACCACCCCAAGGTAGCGCTCTACCAAACTGAGCTACGTCCCGACAATAATTGTTACATAGAATAGAATACACACTTTATCCTAAATTGTCAATATATTATCGATGTAACTCCCGTTGGATCAAAGTCTAAAATCATATATTTGGACTTCAGATTTTGTTTTTCAAACGCCTTTATCATACTTTCTCCGATTGATTCGGCGTTTTTTTCATTTGAAAATGCAATAATCGTCGGACCGGATCCGCTGATTGTTGCCCCATAGGCTCCCGCATTGTATGCATTTTGTAAAGCTTCCTCAGCTCCGGGAATCAATTGTAAGCGATATGGCACATGAATCCGATCTTCTAATCCTATTTTTAAAAATTCCGGTTTTTGAAGTAAAAAGGCCGATAATAGAAAGGATAGACTTCCTATATTATTCACAACATCATTGCGTGAATACCGATCAGGTAAAATACCTCTTGCTCGTTCTGTGAGCAGCTTAAATTCAGGAATGGCAACAACTGCTTTCCAGTCAGAATGAATGGATACTTTTTCATATTCCACCCGTCCATTATTAAACAAAGAAATACAAAACCCTCCCAATACAGCAGGAGCCACATTGTCCGAGTGCCCTTCCAATACGGCAGTTATATCCAAAATCTCTTTTTTATTTAAAATATTCCCCAAATATATATTTCCTAAGAAAGCACCTGCCACCAGAGCGGAAGAACTGCTGCCCAAGCCTCGTGCAAGGGGAATTCGATTCACAAGTTTAAATCGACCGCCGGGAATATTTTTCCCTGTTTTCTCTTGCACGGCTTTCATTGCTTGTAAAATCATATTATCTTCTCCGGAATGAATTTCCGATTGTCCTTCTCCCTCCACTTGAAACTCAGAATTTATGAGCAAAGTCCCCTCTTCGGGTGTGTAATAAACTTCATTATAAAGAGAAAGAGAAATTCCCAAAGTATCAAAGCCGCTTCCTACATTGGCTGTCGTAGCAGGGACTCTCACACCAAATGTTTTATTCATTTTCCATAACCCTTATAATATTAGCTACCTTTCTGATACAAGACAGCACTTCCAAATCTTTTTCCACCTGCAAAATATTTTCTCTTTCCGTACTTTCTGTAATAATAACCAATTCTGCAGTTCCTTCCATTCTTTGCTTTTGTACAACTTCTTTAATACTGATACCGTTATCTGCAAAAGCAGCGGCAATTTGAGAGAGAACCCCCGGTACATCATCAACAATCAATCGGAAATAATAAGAGTCTTTTAATTTTCTTGACGAATGGAAAGGAATTCTTTTGGTATCCGTCATGATCATTCCTGTTCCAGTAGTTCCGTTTAATATATGATGAGCCGTACTGATGACATCACCCAAAACTGCACTGGCTGTCGGAAGAGAACCGGCGCCGCTTCCATAAAACATAACATCATTTACGATGTTTCCCGTCACATAAATGGCATTATAAGCGCCCTTAACAGATGCCATGGGATGATTAGTCGGAACAAACGCAGGATAAACATTTAACGCAATTCCGTCTTCTTGTCTTAAAGCCACCGTAAGAAGTTTTATGGTATACCCCATCTCTTTTGCATATTTAATATCATTTTGAGATATTTCAGTAATTCCTTCCACCACTACATCATCGAATGTAACATTGGCTCTAAAACCGATAGAAGACAAAATGGCTAACTTTCGTGCCGCATCAAATCCGCAAACATCATTAGTCGGATCTGCTTCGGCAAAACCTGCTTCCTGTGCAGATTTAAGAGCATTTTCATAAGATTGACCCGTTTCCGTCATCTGGGTAAGAATATAATTGGTTGTTCCGTTTAATATACCTACGATGCTTTCAATCTGATTGGCTGCCAAAGATTGATGTAAGGGCATTAAAATGGGGATTCCGCCTCCTACACTGGCTTCACAACTGAAATTTACATGTTTTTCTATGGCTTTATGTATAATTTCAGGACCGTATAAGGCTACTAAATCTTTATTGGCACTTACGACGCTGATATGCTTTTCCATGGCAGAAAAAATATATTCTTTCGCGGGAGAGATTCCTCCCATGACCTCTACTACTATATCTAAAGAATCATCACCGATAATATCTTCAAAGGAATCTGTCAGTTGAATATTCCCGAGGAGTTCATTTCCTTTATATTTATTAATATTGCGTACCAATATATATTTAATAACTAATTTGCATCCGAGTTGTTCTTCTATGATAGAAGAATTTTCATTTATCGCTTTTACAACACCGCTTCCAACCGTCCCGAACCCTAATAAGGCAATATTGATATCTTTCATTTTCATATTTCCTTTTCTGTAAACATGAGTTGTTTAACCCCTTTAATCTTTCTGATTGCTTCTGACAGAATTTCTATTGCTGCCGGTAAATCTTTTGTCTTAAATGCAATGGTGACGGGAACCGTTTTTTCGAAAGCAATTCCTCTATCAATGGTTAATATTTCATTTTCCTCTTTGGTAATACGTCTGACGACTTTTCCCAAAACAGAAAAATCATTGCTCATCATGATAAAAAATACAATTGCCCGCTCTGACGGTTTGTCAAAAGCCGGTGCGACGTGATCCTTATATTTATAATAGGCACTGCGACTCATCTCCATAGAACGAACCGCTTCATTAATTGTACCGATTGTTCCGTTTTTAAGCATTTCTTTTACTCGGATTGTTTTCTTTATCGCTTCAGGTAATATTTGAAAATCTACAAGATAAAATTGCTTTTCATCAGTCTTCATCTACATGTTCCTCTCCGGCTAAATCTCGATAAGACGTAAGCTTAATCTCTGAGCTTTTGATTTGCTCCATAAGCACGGGAGATAAAAGGGCTTTAAGTTCATCCTCACCTCGATATCCCCAGTGAAAAACGGCTTCCATCGCTTCTGCATCCGATGACGGATGACACATAAATTCGGTGACTCCGTCATCTGCCTTGTTTAAAACTTTTTTCATTTTATCTTCTGTAAAGTGACCGCCATAGAGCATTCCGTAAAAATGATCATTTGTAATAATTTTCATTTCCTTCAAAACTTTTCTATGATTCCTTGCCATAATGGAAAGTCCGGTTCCCGCAAAAGAACGAAATGAATTGCCTAAACTGAAATCAAAGAAAAATTTTTCATCAGGAACTCTCATACAGGGAATTTTATACTTTTTGGCTAAAGAAACTGCGATGGGGAAAAATTTATTCCACATATGAAGATGTTGATGTCCGTCAATATGGGTTATAGAGATCCCTGCATCAAGAATTTTTTTAATTTGAGCATCCCATTCACAATAAACTTCTTCCACATTAATTAATCCTTGCAGATCTCTTTTTATTAATTCTACATAATTTTTACAAAGCAGCCCGTTTTCCCATGTCAGGCTCGGAATTTCACGAGGAGATAATACACTTGGAAGCCCGCCGACCAATGTTAAATGCACGCCCACATCCAATTCGGATATATCCCTTGCCACGGATACCGCTTCTTCAAAAGCAGCACCGCCGGCCATTAAGGATGTACTTGTCAATATGCCGGATTCAAAGCCTCGATAAACAGCCTCATTAACCGCTTTATGTATACCAAAATCATCGGCATTTATAATTAATTTCTTACTCATACTCCCACACTTTCATTTGATATCCTTTTATTAAAAATAATGGAAAAGGATAATCGCTATAGCTGCAGAAACATTCAGTGATTCTACTGTACCGGCTAAAGGGATACTCAGATTCCAATCAGTCATATGTAACAACGCCGGATGAATTCCGTTCCCTTCATTGCCGAAAATAAAAATGCCGTTCTCTATTTCAGCAGCCTCTTTATAAGGAATGCCGTTTATCATTGTAGTACCGATTAAAGGTATCTTATGCTTTTCCCTGATTTCTCTCAAAAAAGAATCCGTTAATCCTTCATAAACGGGAATACGTAATATACTTCCCATCGAACTTCTTACTGCTTTTTCGGAATAAGGATCTGTACAGCCTTCTGACAATAAAACTCCTGCACAGCCTGCAGCAGCCGCCGTTCTTATAATAGTTCCCAGGTTTCCCGGATCTTGTATGGTATCCAAATAAATATACTTACCTTGAAATTCCTTTAATAAACATGTTTTATCTTGTCTATCTTTTTTTACAAGTAAAATAATTCCCTGACCATGTTCGGTATCCGAAATAGAATTGAGCAAAGATGTATTTACTTCACAAAACAGCCAGTGCAGACTTTTCCCTTTTTCAATAATGGATAAAATATCTTCGTTATCTGTTTTATTCTCTTGTACCAGACAGATCACATCTTTTATTTTCTGTATTTGTGCATCTTTCGCATTTCTGATGCCTTCCATCAGAAACATATTATTTTTTTCTCTGTACTTCTTCTGTTTAAGTTGAGTCGCCAGCTTTATCCAGCGATTATTCCTACTGGTGATCTGCTCCATATTGTCCTCTAAGATTTTAAAATCCGGTGTGCTTATTTATAAAGCTTTTATAAAAATAAAATATAGCTTATGACACCGGACTAATAGATCGGATCTTTTATTTTTCTTATACACAGATGATAGACTTCATCAACCGAAATGTCCGCCATATCAGAAGAAGAAATCCCCGGGGTTTTAGGGAAGAGCACATCAGTGTTTTTATTACCATAGGGACCGCTTCGGTCCGGGAGTGTCGGCCCGAATAAAGCAATAATGGGGGTATGGACCGCATTGGCGATGTGAAGAGGTCCTGTATCTCCCGAAATATGCAAGGCTGCCAACTTTTCAAGAGCTACAAGTTCCAATAAATTTGTTTTACCTGTAAAATCCACCGTATACGAGGTAGGAGACATTCTTTTAATTTCTTCTGCCAATCCACGTTCATCTGCTGTACCTGAAATAACAGTAAAAATCCCTTTTTCCGCTAATCGTTCGGCCAATTGTCCCCAATATAGGATCGGCCATTTTTTAGATTCCCCTCTTGTACCGGGAACTAAAAGAACATATTTATCATGTATTCCGTGAAAAGACAGTCTCTTTTTAACCTCTGTCAATTCATTATCGTAATTATGGATGGGAAATTCTATTTCATGGATATCACACCCCAAATAGCGCATAACATCCAATAATTGCTCTATAATATGTCCGTTTTTATGCGGGCCTGAAATCGGTCTGCTAAAAAATCCGCTTCCTTCACGGGCATCTTGATATCCGATGCGGGTATCACATCCGGAGAGGAATGATATAAGACCGCTTTTGGCAATCATTTGTAAATCAATCACCAAATCAAATTTTCTTTTGTGCAAATCGCCGTAAACTTGTTTTAAATACTTCAACTTTTTAATTCTTTTGCGATCTACTATATAAATTTCATCTATCCATGGTTTGCCGGGCAGTATTTTTGCAAAGGCTTCATGTACTGCCCATGTAATGCGTGCCTCCGGATATTTTTTACGAAGTACGTAAAGGGACGGCAAAGCATGGATGATATCGCCGAGTGAACTCATTTTTATAATCAAAATATTATTGAATTTTTTCATGATTTATAAATCTTTCAATTCAGGCAAACATTTTCGAATAAACAGATCCAGATTATCCTCTTTAAACAAAAAACCTTGTATTCCTGCACGATGTGCCGCTTCTATATCGCGGGAACTATCCCCGAATAAAACAGCAGATCGGA
>URAA01000078.1 GCA_900545785.1 uncultured Dialister sp.
CTGACGATCTCCGCCGTGACAGGGCGGCATGTTAGACCACTACACCACCGGGCCGTTTTGGTGGGCGATAACAGGATCGAACTGCTGACATTCTGCTTGTAAGGCAGACGCTCTCCCAGCTGAGCTAATCGCCCATGGTGACCTGTGCGAGATTCGAACTCGCGAACCCGCCGTGAAAGGGCGGTGTCTTAACCACTTGACGAACAGGCCGTTGGCTCCTGAAGCAGGGTTCGAACCTGCGACATCGTGATTAACAGTCACGCGCTCTACCGGCTGAGCTATTCAGGAACACTTGATAGTACGTGAATATAATATCAAATTTCTTGTAAATTTGCAAGGGACATTTTACATATTTTATATGTGTCACAATCAATTTAACATTTCAAAATCATGGGAAAAGATTCATGTATTTCGGCTGCTTTATCGGATTAAACGCTGATGGAAGTGATTTTTGTTTTCTTCCGGTTGTGTTTTATTTCCCTTATCAACTTATAAGAATACTCCCCCGAATATCGGGAGAGCATCTTCGTTTTCTTATATTTTCTTCCCTTTAAAAAGCAAACAGATCGTTCAAACTTTCCGACATGGTGGGATGATTGTAAATGAAATCTCTGAGTACTTTATAACTCAAATCATGATCCATCGCAAGCTTTACCAGATTGATCATTTCGTAAGATTCGGCACAGAACAATTCAACCCCTAAAATTTTGTCATTTTCATCGACGATGGCTTTCAAAACACCTTCCGTCTTGCGAAGAACTTTTGCCTTGGGAATTGCATTGGCCGGCAGAGTTGCCACACGGTAATTGAGATTTTTTGCTTTCGCTTCTTTTTCACTGAGCCCTACCCGGGAAAAAGCAGGATCAATAAATACGGAGTACGCAAAAGCGCCCCTGTTATTGACTGTTCTTGCTCCGTCTCCGGTCATGTCGGATAAAATGATCCGGCTGTCGTCCAATGAAATATAAGTGAATTGCAGTTTGCCGCACACATCGCCGGCAGCCCATATATTTTCTACATTGGTACGCAGATGCTCATCGGTTTCCACGGCACCCCGGGAAGACAGTTTGATCCCTGCTTTTTCTGCATCCAATCCGTCCGTATTCGGCCTTCTGCCTGTAGCTACCAGAATCGCATCTCCCTTTAATTTCTTCTCCGTCCCGTCTGCCGTATAAGATAATTCACCCTCTTTGATTTCATGAATTTTGGCACCGGTTATAACCTTTACATTTTTTGATTCCAATACTTTACGAATATTTTCTGCCATATCTTCGTCTTCCCGAGGCAGGAAAACATCGCCGTCCTGTACGATCGTCACACGGCTTCCGAAATTGGCATACATGGAAGCAAATTCAAGGCCTATATATCCGCCGCCTACAATCGTGAGTGATTCGGGAAGAGTATCGAGCTCCATCAGTGTTTCCGAAGTATATACTTTTGAACTGTCTTGCACACCCTTGATATTCGGTATAATCGGAGTCGCTCCCGTGTTTATGACAAATTTCTTTCCTTCCAATGTCAGTTCTTCAGTTTTCGTCTGAACTTTCACATGCCGGGCATCAATAAAAGAAGCTGTTCCGTCAATGACTTCCACGCCGGCCTGAATTAATTTATCATAATTGGCTTTCCGCAGCGCTGCCGTCAGATCCCGTTTTCCCTCTATGGCATGTTTATAATAAGCAGCCTTCATTTCAAAATCTCCGGAAGGTGCAAGAGATGCTTCGGTCACCAGTCTTTTAGAAGGAATACAAGCCACATTGATACAGGTGCCGCCGTACATCCGGGCATCTTTTTCAATCAGTGCCACACGTTGTCCGCTCTTGGCTAATTTTCCTGCCAATGTTTTGCCTGCTTTACCAAAGCCGATCACGATAATGTCATATGTTTTCATTGAAATCCTCCTTATCAACCATTATTGCATAAATAGATTATGCTCTTTATTACTTATCATATTATAACGAAATATTTCAATCAATAAAAATCTCAAAAAAAAGATCATTTTTTACAAAATAAAAAACTGTAATGAATCATCGGCTAAAATCCAAAACTCATTACAGTTTTTGGTGGGCGATAACAGGATCGAACTGCTGACATTCTGCTTGTAAGGCAGACGCTCTCCCGGCTGAGCTAATCGCCCATATTTTATATGCCTTATATTATGGATCATTCAGCCGTTTTTTTCAAGCCTGTTTCAGCAGTTTCTTTACTTATTCATGGTGGCTGTCGGTGTTTTATTTTCGCCTTTTATCTCTCCGGATAAATTAGGAGAAATATCTGTCGGCACTCTTCGATAAGGAAATTTTTTCCACAGCCGTTTCATCAGCGCATCCATGATATATTCATTGCGTACCAATCCTTCCTCTTCTCTTTCAAAATAAGAAGCTGAATCCCGTCTGAGTTTTTCTCCTTTTTTCAAACTGTAAATATCAACGGACACCCTCGTCTCTACAATAGGGTCAACGTCTCTGAAAATGGCAAAAGGATATGATACCCACTGCGACCATTCGGTGATAACCGGCATGACCACAATATCCGCACCCGTTTCAATTTGTATATCGCTTAATTCTTCGGGCGTTATATTGCTTTCCGAATAATCTGCATACTCCATCTCTCGGTAATAAGGGTAACGAAAAACCTGTTTCATTTCTTTTTGAAGGTACGCCGCCGCATAATTTCCGCTGGAATTTGTAAAACGAACGGGAAGGAGTATGACCGTCCTCGTATTGTCAAAATATCCTTTCTCCCTGTTTTCCGATCGATCCGCGGCTTCTGCAGGCAGTAAAAAACAAAGAGCACAAAGGATTACAAAAATATATTTCATCATCTTTTTCATAAACGGCCTCCCGGAAAATTTTTTATTTTCTCTATAAAATGCTTTTGTAAGCACAACTTATTTCTGTTTCCAGTTTATCATAAATGCGAGGAAAATAATGAATCCGGCATTAGATTTCAGAGGTATAAGACTTTTTTATATTTTAGTTACATGTTATAATAATAAAAAACTTTTATATGCTATTTTCTCCCAAGATATCTGTAATCTGGGCATTGTGAGGTGTTTTGATGAATAATACAGATTGGAAAATTTTGATTTATCTCCGTGAAGAACGCAGTATCAATAAAGTGGCAAAAAGACTGTTTATGACACAGCCCTCCCTGACATATCGTTTGAGCCAAATGGAAAAGGAAATAGGATGTCCTTTATTCATCCGGACAAATAAAGGTGTTCATTTCACCGATGCCGGCAGCAGGCTTTTTTCTTTTGCAGAAAAAGAACTCCAGCAATATCAGGATATGAAAAATTTTGTCACCCATGAACCGAATTCCATTTCCGGCGTTCTTCGTATCGGTGCCTCTCAATCATTTTCCCAATCTCATATCCCATCCATATTAAAGGGATTCGTCGATACTTATAATGATATTGAAATTTCACTCACCACCGATACCAGCGACAGGCTCGTAAAACTTGTAAAAAAAGAAGATATTCATTTAGCCATTGTCCGAGGCAATCAGGAATGGTCCGATTCGGATATTCTTTTGGAAGATGCTCCTCTCTATCTTATTTCGGCACAGAAGATCGACTTTGACACTTTGCCGCAGCAGCCTTCCATCCGCTACAGGAGCGACCCTTCTCTGGACGAATTGAGAAGCCGTTGGTGGAGACAAAACTTCTCCGACTCTCCTCATTTTTCTCTTACCGTAAGCGACTGCCTGACCTGTGTGGAAATCGTAAATCACGGCTTAGGGCATTCATTGATCCCTGCCGATATGCTCTCCAAATGTACGGATAATGTAGATCGTCAGATGATTTATGACAATCAAAAAAATCCGCTTCTGAGACCCAGTCATCTGATCTTCAAAGAAGCCATGCTCCAGTCCACACCGGTACAGATTTTTATCGAATATATGAAAAATTATTTCAAGATCAAAGGATAAATTTTTATTTGCCCGATAAAGAAATGATTCAAAATTTCCATTGTTTCGGAAATCTTTGGATCATTTTTTGTTCAAAGGATCTCTATGCAAAATATTTCAATCACCATCTTACGAAAACCCATAAAAAACATGTATATCCGGATACAGAGAGATCGGACGGTTCTGGTGACCGTCCCCCTCCATGCAGACGAGCCCATTATCCAAAAATTCATTTCTGCCCACAAGGAATGGATTCTTAAATCACTTCGGCTTGTCAAGACAGTAAAAAAACATCTTTATAAAGAAGGCGAATCCCACTATCTCTTGGGAAAAGAAAGAATTTTACATATTTCAACAGGAAAAATAAATCAATGTATCTTAAAAAATGAAGAAATATATATGACAATTCGAAACGAATCCGTTGACAGGGAAAAACTTTTTCTGCAATTTGCCAAAGAAATGCTCAAAAAATATTTGGATTATTATATTTCCAAATGGTCTTCCTCCATGGGTGTCTCTTATCCGTCTTATTCCATCCGCCGTACCCGCAGCCGCTGGGGAAGCTGCAATGTCCATGCAAAAAGGCTCAGTTTTTCTTTGGAATTGATTTCAAAACCTCCGATATGCATAGAATTGGTCGTCGTTCATGAACTGAACCATTTGCTCGAACCTTCCCATAATGACAGATTTCACCGCCTTATGAAAGAGCGGCTGCCTGATTATAAAGAGCGTCAAATGATTCTTACTCGGTCGGAACGAGAATTCAATTGAACTTTTTATTAATTTTTTCTATTTTTTATTAGAATTTACTCATTTGCTTGCAATAAATCTGATTTAACTAATTATAACTGATTTTTTACTCCTTTCCCTCTTTTTTGAAGTAAAACCGCCATTTATGTTATCCTATATTATAGATACATCATATTATTCTTAATTTTTACATGGAAAGGAGTTCTTATTGAAACAGGCATATAGAGAAAAAGAGGAGTCTGAAGCTCCTGCTGTGACAAACAATAAAAATTTTCAAGAAAAATTTATTTCTCGATTCTTTCCTGCGGTTACCCCCGTATTCCGGGGTTCTGTTATCGTGACTCTGACCGTAGTTCTTATAGCACTTTTTTTACCGACTCAATTCGAAAGCGCAACAGGTTTTATTAAGGATTATATCACCAAAACTTTCGGATGGTTCTACCTGCTTTTGGTAGGCGCCATCGTTGCTTTTTGTGTATTTATTATTTGCAGTCCCGCAAGCCAGATTCGTTTAGGCGATTCCGATTCACTTCCGGAATACACGAAAGCTTCTTGGCTGTCCATGCTGTTTTCAGCGGGAATGGGGATCGGTCTGATCTTTTTCGGTGCTGCCGAACCTTTATCTCATTTTGCCGTTTCTTCTCCTGTGGCTCCCCCGGGAAGCCGGCAGGCTCTGGCAGATTCTTTGAAGTATACTTTTTTCCACTGGGGCATCCATGCTTGGGCAATTTATGGAGTCATTGCCTTATCTTTAGCTTATTTTAAATTCAGAAAGAAAGAAAAATCTTTACTGTCCGCCACATTAAAGCCTTTATTGGGCAAACGGACGGAAGGTTTTTGGGGAAAATCCATCGACGGCCTGACCACTTTTGTAACCGCTATCGGTGTGGCAGCCTCTCTCGGTTTCGGCGCCGCCCAGATCAATGGCGGTCTTTCTTATTTATTCGGCATCCCCAATAATATTTTCTATCAGGTTATCATTATCTTGGTTTGTACTGCCTGCTTTGTCGCTTCCGCACTTTCCGGCATCGGCAACGGCGTACGGATATTGTCTAATTTAAATATCATTCTTGCCGTCTGCCTTTTAGCTCTTATGATCGCTTTAGGTCCTTCCACTTTATTTATGAATTCCTTTGTGGGAACCATCGGTATGTATCTCAATGATTTCCTGCAAATGAGTTTCCGTACGGCAAGCCTGTATCCCGGCCGGCAAGAATGGATTCAGAACTGGACCATCTTCTATTGGGCATGGTGGATTTCATGGGCGCCCTTCGTCGGCATATTCATTGCAGAGATTTCAAAAGGAAGGACGATTCGGGAATTTTTAATTTATGTTCTTCTCGTTCCCACCATTTTCAGTTTCCTCTGGTTTGCCGTTTTCGGAACGGCTGCCACTCAGGCGTCTTTCGTGGATACATCGCTTCCTCAGATGGCAACGGAAACCATTTTGTTCGGAGTATTTAATCAATATCCCTACGCCTTTTATTTGTCCCTTCTTGCCATATTTCTTGTCTTTAATTTCTTTATTACATCGGCAGACTCCGCCACCTATGTTCTTGCCATGCTTTCCGAAGACGGAAGTCGTTTCCCTCATAATAATGTGAAAATCATATGGGGACTCCTAATCTCTTCCATCGCTGCCATTCTGCTTGCCGCCGGCGGTCTTTCAGCCTTGCAAAACATTGTCATCATCTCGGCACTTCCTTTTTCTGCCGTTATCATTTTAATGGTTATTGCTTTCTACAAGGAAGTTCATCATGAAAAAATGAAGATGGGCTTATATTTAAAACCTGATAACAACCCGACCAAAGAGCATCCTTATCGCTCTTATGAATAAAAAAATGAACAAAAAGAGGACTTTCCACATAGGAGAGTCCTCTTTTTTCTTCTCTATATTTTTGTTGAAGTTTCCAATACATGATCTTCCGTTTCAAAAAGAGCTTTTGCAAATTCGGCGGAATTAAACTTCTGAAGATCGTCTTCTCTTTCTCCCAAGCCGATCCATTTAATCGGCACATGGAGCTCTTCATGGATGGAAAGGACAACGCCTCCTTTAGCCGTTCCGTCAAGTTTTGTCAAAACAACGCCTGTCAGAGGAACGATATCTCCAAAATTTTTAGCTTGGCTTACCGCATTTTGTCCGGTGGTGGCATCCAAAATAAGAATGGTCTCATGAGGTGCATCGGGAATCACTTTTTTTACCACCCGGCTGATTTTTGCCAATTCTTCCATGAGGTTTACCTTCGTCTGCAGCCGTCCTGCCGTATCGATCAAGACTACGTCGGCCCCTCTTGCCTTGGCTGCAGTCACCGCATCAAAAGCCACCGCTGCCGGATCGGCGCCTTCG
>URAA01000079.1 GCA_900545785.1 uncultured Dialister sp.
TCTTTTTCTTTATACTTTTGTTTTTCCATCAGAAAAGGACGGATTTTCTCCGCCCGTTTTTCTTTGATTGATATAATATATAATTTTTCTTTATTTATTATTCTCTCGGTACGGCAGCGCCTCTGTTTTCCACGAAGTAGTTGACTGCCGTTTCTACATCTTCATAAGTCATGCGCCCTTTTACCGGACTGAGCGGTCTGTCGTTGTACATATATTTCCCGTCTGTCTTTCCGAGGAAATATTTCTTGTGTCCGATTTCCAAAGCCACCCGGAAAGTTCCGTCCCCTGCCCGTTTGCTGACGATCAGGCTGTACATGACGCCGTCGGCGGAAAGCACCATGATATCCGCTTTCCCTGCAGGCAGATCTTTCACTTTTTCAAGGAAAAGTTTCCCTTCCTTTTCTTTTTCTTCCCGATATGCATCGGCTGCCGAAGAATCGGCTTCAAAGGTAAAAGTCATTTCCCCTGCATCTTCTTCCACCATATGAAGTAATTTTTCCCCCAGCTGTTTCAAACTTTCTTTGTCGCCGGAAACGATGAGTTCTTTCTCACCTTTCACTTCATAGGATAAAAAAGCGCCGTTCATGTTCTTTTTGCTTTCATTGTCCAAATGAAATACGATATGTTTTTTCATGATAATCTCCCTTCTCTCATTTCATTTTGCGATTTAATTTCTCTTTTCTTTATTTTACCATATATAATATCGAAATTCATCTATATAAAATAATATTCGGGAAATCTTTTTCGCTCTTTTATTCTTTCAAGGAATTCATGGCGGCTCTCATTTTTTCAGGAACGGCGGGACCGTATAATTTTTCCATTGCTTTTCTTGTTACCAGCCATGTCCGTCCCGATTTTCTTCTTTCTCCGTCGAAAAGGCGGGCTGCTCTGTGGCCGGCTCCTGCTGCGGCGGATCGGACGTCTCCTTTGTCTCTGTTCCAGATTTCTGCCGCTTCCCCCGTGGTGAACACAAACATCAGGGGCGTGACGGGATATTTTTCTTCTTTATTTTCTCCGTAAATGCGATCAGTTCCTTCTTTCGTGATGAGCCATGTGTCTTTTGATTTTCTTGCCTCTTTTTTGGAAAATACTCCGTTTTCACAGTCCGCTTCTACTTTTTTTGCGGTCAATTCGTATTTTCCTGCCGTTTCTTCCGCGGTCATGACGAGGGCCGTCAAATCGGTTTCTATGCGGAATTCTTCAAATTCTCCGCGGGGTTCCCATTTTTCTTTGGGAAACACGAAAAATCCTTTGACGGAAATCGCTGCCGCCACATCGACAGGAAGTCTTCTTCCGCCTAAAAATTCTTTGACCGTTCTTTCCGCTTTTTCATCGGAATCGGTTGCATGGACGATCCGCCCGAAAGGAGAGGATATTTCCAGTCCCTCTGTTTCGAAATTTTCTTTTGTGATGTATAAATAAGGGCCGTGAAAAATAACGGCTCCTCTTTCCGTCGGTTCTCCGAGCAGGTATTTTCCGTAGGTCAGAAGAGCATTTTCATTTTCGGGCTGCATAAAAATTTTTGCCATGATTCCTCCTTTTCTTTATTATATCAGGAAAATCTCTGCTGTTTCTTCATCTTTCCGATATGAATCACGATCCGTTCCGTATTTTCTGATTTATCCCGCTTTCTAAGGCCCGCCGAGAGATGTCTTATAGTATAATGAAAGAAATCAACGAATTTTTGAAAGGACTTCAACATGATTAAAAAATCTGCTCTTGCTCTGGCAGCCTGCCTGCTTTGTTCCGGTGTATCCGTTTCCGCAGAGAACTGGGTACAGGATGCGGGGTCGAAACAATTTTTTATCGACACCGATTCTTACAGAAGAAACGGACATATTTCTTCTTTGAATATCCGCATGGATTATCCCGACGGCAGTATTTATTCCACGGTGGAATTCGATACAGCCAAGACTCTTTGGCGGATCGCCGACGTGATAACTCGCGACAAGGCGGGAAATGTGAGCCGCAGCGAGCAAAAAAAAGCGGCCGATGCAGGGTGGAATGAAATCATCCCGGGTACTTTCGGGAAAAGTTTGTATCAGCATTATGTATTGACGGACATGCCCGACTTGGAAAATATTCATCCCCTGCCCGTATATACCGATGTTGTTTCCGGTTCTTCTTTTTCAATCGACAGGGACTCTGCCTCATATAAGAACGGCTATGCCGAGTTTTGGCTCATTGCTTCTTACAGGAAGGGAAATCAGCCTTTGTATTCCGTCATTTATCGGGTAAAAATGAATATGGCTTATAAAAAGGTGATGACTCTTTCTGCCACGGAGTATGATCCGTCGGGCAAAATAAAGCTCCATGCCGCAGGAAACGGCAAATGGTCGGATATTCCGACGGATACGCCTGTGGAAAAGGTATTTTTCTATTTAAAAGACGAAGTGGATAACGGCCGTTTATAATTGAGGGGAAATAAAAAGAGAGGGCGGTATTTTCCCTTATCCGCCGCTCCGATTTTCTCTTATGAAATATCGTTTCCCCGGTCATTTCTGATTCAAAAACAAAAGCATCCTTTCGGGGATGCTCTTTTTTACATTTTATTCATTTCGTCCAAAGTGAGTTCAAAGCTTCCTGCAAAGTGGTCGAGGAACCAGTCGACTTCTTTGGAGTTCATATCTCTCAGTTTTTGTTCGGTCATGCGGAAGGCTTCTTCAAATTCGCTGTTTCCCGCCTGTTTTTCTTCCACACATTTCAGGTACGCCGACAAGGTGTCCGCTGCTTTTACCAAAGGAAAGAGGGGATCTTTTTCCAGATCTGAAATGTAGATTTTGTAACTGTCCCGCAATTCTTCGGGAAGTGTTTTTACCAATTTTTCTCTTGCTTTTTCTTCTATTTCCCGATACCGGTCTCTCATATCGTCGGTGAAATATTTGACCGGCGTCGGCATGTCGCCCGTGAAAACTTCGCTCACATCATGATATACCGCCAGCATGGCGCAGTGCTCCCCGTCGCAGGGTTCGTGGAAAATTTTTTCCCGTATCAGTGCGAGTCCGTGGGCGATCATAGCAGTCTGCAAAGTGTGTTCCGCGTCATTTTCGGAGAGGGCGTTTCTCATAAGGCCCCACCGTTTTATATATTTTAATCTTGCCAGATAGGCAAAAAAGGGAGATGTCATAATTTACCCCAGTTCTTTCCGTAAAACCAGAAATGGTGCACCGGTCCGTGACCGTGGCCTATTTTTTTGTCTTTTCCTTTTTTTATGGCGCCGGAAACGTATTTTTTGGCTTCTTCCACCGCTTTTTTCATGGAAAGTCCCTCGGCAAGCATCACCGCCAACGCTGAAGAGAGAGTGCATCCCGTTCCGTGGGTGTTTTCCGTTTCTATCCTTTTTCCTTGGAATTGATGGAATTTTTCTCCGTCATAAAGGATATCCAGTGCGTCCTCTATACGGTGTCCTCCTTTGATCAGAACCGCAGCGGGCCCGTAATCCATGAGTTTTTTTGCCGCTTCTTCCATGTCTTTTTTTGTTTTGATTTCCATTCCCGAAAGAATTTCCGCTTCGGGAATATTGGGTGTGATCAGCGTTGCTTCGGCGATCAGACTGTTCTTATACGTTTCAATCGCTTCTTTTTCCAAAAGGACGGCACCGGAGGTCGCCACCATGACGGGATCTACCACGAGGGGCGGCCCTTTATGGGATTTTATGAAATCTGCCACGACTTTTACGATATCCGGCGTACTCAGCATACCCGTCTTGACTCCGTCAGGCGGAATATCGTCATACACCGCTTCCAGCTGGGCGAGAACCATGTCCACGGGGGTATTCACAACCATGGTCACTTCTTTCGTATTTTGTGCCGTCAGTGCGCAGATACAGCTCATTCCGTATGTTCCGAGGGCGGAAAATGTTTTCAGATCCGCCTGTATTCCTGCACCGCCCGATGAATCGGAGCCGGCAATGGTCAGTAATTTTTTCATCAGTCGTCCTTTTTGAGTTTTCTTAATTCAGGGGTGAAATAGGCAATCAGCTGTCCCTGTTTCCACCGGAAATCATAATCAATCACTGCCATGGAGGCAGGCTCGAACTTGATCGCCGAATCGGCTGCGGAAAGCAGATAGGACTGAAGGAAGGGATGGTGGCTGACCAGTGCGATGGGATCTCCTTCCGTCAGGATATGGTTTGCAATCTGCCGGAAATCGCCCTGCAAAAGGTCGTCCGTCATATGGAGTCCGTCGGCATAGCATTCTTCCGAAAGAATCCGTGCAGTCTGTCTCGTTCTTACAAAAGGGCTCGTGTAAATGCGGAGCGGCTTTTCTTTTAAAAAGTGCTCCAATATACGGGCCGATCGTCTCACCTGCCGCTTTCCTTCCATAGTCAGTTTGCGGTCTCTGTTGTCTATATTGTCCGTTTGAGGAACCGCTTCCCCATGACGTATCAAAATTAAATACATGTCACCCTCCGATTTTTATTGCTTTTTCTCTTCTGTTTTTCCGTCTCTCCGATCCGCAATGAGCGGCTGTTTTTCATCATACATATCTTTTTCCTCACCGCTCGCCGCATATTTCACGGAGAAGCTTTTACCGATGGTGGTGAAGATTTTCTCTATGGGCCCGCCGTTCACGAGCACTTGGGAAATGACGACTCTGCCGTCTTTGACACGAATCAGCGCGGTCATTCTGTTTTTCATATAGGTTTCCGTTTTTTCCGTATCTTCGTCTTTCCTTGCTACCTGCTCGGCGATTTCCACAATGGGAAGTTTTTTAAGTTCATCCGGAGGCATATACATGCGGTCCGCAGGGAAATTGAAATATACTAACCCGTTTCCGCCGTACAATGCTCTGACTTCTATATAATCTCCTTCCGGTTTTTCCCTCGTCGCTTCCTTGATAAGAAGCATTCTTTCCTTATCTTTCCCTATGGAAAGGTACACCGTTTCTCCCTGTTTGGGCGCCGTATTTTCTCTCCACGGGGCTTCATTCAGCGGTACATGGAGAGGCAGATAATTCTTTTCCCGAAAGTTATCGGAGAACATGATGGTCACGGGGACTTCGTATTCACTGCCGCCGGACAGGGTGGAATGAAAGTCTGCTCTTGTCCAGACAAGGAAAAGAATTTCCAAAAGAGCCGCTGCGGCAAAAAGGATCAGCTTACATTTTTTATTCATCGCTCTTCCCCGCCTTCTTTATTTATTTCCGTGATGTCCGGATTTTGCGCCTCCGATGAGGGAAGATCCTTTTCTTTCTCTTTGGCGGCTCTGTTTCTCTCTGCTTTCCGCCTTTCTTTTCTCCGTCCGCTCTTCACGGCTCTCGTTACAAAGGAAAGGAGGAAAATGAGCGCCGCAACGACTCCGGCGGCGAGGAAAAAGAGGCCCCGCTCACCGAAGGTCAGCGTGGAATCGATCACCCTGAGGGCGGCGGTGCCCAGTATAAGGAGTGCTCCCGCCCATTTCAGGAAATCCGAATCATCCATGATGCCTTTTACGATCACCGATACGCCGAGGAAAATGGAAAAGAGGGAAACAATAAGGGCGGAATAAGCGCCGGTCATTTCAAAAACGGAAACGGAAGCGGCAATAAGCATGACAAAGGGGGTCAGTCCCGCCAGAAGGGCAAGTCCTTCTTTTTTGATGGTCATTCTTGTAAGTAAAACCGCATCGGCAGCCAAAATGAGGAAAAAAAGGATCCATAAAGGCCAATTTCCTGTCGCACCGGTCCACAAAGGGCTCCATGATCCTTCCAAAAGAACGGCAAATACGGAAGCTCCGCCGAATATACGGAGAGCTCCTCCCATGGTGCTTCCCGATTCCATAAGAGCACCTGCCATCCAAGTCAGCGCAGCAGCAAGAGCAAAGAAAAGCATCTGCCAGAGGAGGGCGGAAGTCATCCAAAACAGCATGACCAGCACGCAAATGACCCAGACCCAAGAGTAGCCGACGGCGGCTTTATGGCGGCGTTCTTCCAAAAGTTTTGCCAAAAGAGGAAGAGCGGCGACAAAGAGCACCCATGATATGATTTCCATCCAGACGGAATCGGGCGATAAGCGGTACAACGCAAGAGACGTCCCCATATAAAGGATCCCGAGGCCTGCCGAGCCGGAAATGTACGTCATGAGAAGCAGGAAAATCGAAGAAACGCCGAGCAAGACAAACAGGTCGTCCGATAATTTAAAGGAATCATTGATCAGCCATAGAGCTCCCAAAAAAGCAAGGCCGTGAAAAACAGCGGCTCCTTCTCTTAAAATATCGGGAATGCGGTGATGGTAGGTTTCCGAAGGAATCAGGCGGAAAGAAAAGGGCCGCTTTGATTCCGAATTCAGACGGTTTCCCATATCTTTTACCCGGTCTTCCCTCTTTGCGCTTACCGCCATTGAATCCGACAGTCCGCCGTAGGACAGCGTTTCGTCCAACACGTCGGTTCCGCCGTAAATCCTTTCTTTCTTAGGCGGATCTTTGATCAGCTTGTCTTTCCAAAGAATGAGCGCCATGAGAAAAATCGACAGCACTAAGGGAAAAAGGGCCATAAAAAATCTTTCGTCCTGTGTGAGATCCTGCCAAAAGCCGGCGCAGACGAAAGCAATTCCTGCAAGAAAACAGGTGGCGGCCAATACAAAGATTCCCTCTCCTTTGGAAGAATTCTTTTCTTTTCCGTATTTGGAAAGAAGATTCTTCCCCTCTTCGGCGGTTATTATATTTTCTTCCACCCATCGGGGGATCTCTTTCCTAATCCATTTAAAATGAGTCATGAGGAAATTCCTTTATCGAAAGGGGGTTGCCCTTTTATTTCATAAAAAAGCGGTGATGATCCCACCACCGCAGCCTTTTTATTATTTCACAATCAGAACGGGACAGGGAGCACGGCTTACGA
>URAA01000080.1 GCA_900545785.1 uncultured Dialister sp.
TGTTCTTCTTCCCGTATTCCACACATAACGACGTAAAAAAGGAGAGATATCTTTGTCTTCGGTGAATAAATAACCGTAAGTTTTTCCGTAATTTCCTTTTCGGACGGAAAAATCAAGAGGCATTTCTCGGCTTCGAAGGATCCGGATATCGGCGGGGAGAAGCATATTTAAAGCAAAAATGAAACGGTCGCCGGGGATGGAAGAATCGGTGAAAAAAGTGCATTCCTGTCCGTAAGCATGGACACCGGCATCGGTGCGGGCGACAAAATAAAGAGTGGTTTTTTCTTTTGTCAATTCCAAGAGAGCATTTTCCACGATTTCTTGGACGGTCATATTATTTTCCTGCCTTTGGAAACCGCCGTAAGCACTGCCTTCATAGGCGAGGGTGATCCAAATATTTCTCATGAGAGATCCTCCTTGCTTTTGCTGTCGGAGGTGACAAAAGCGAGAATAATGCGGTTTAAACTGTTTATGATATCTTTTTCGTTCCATTCTTCAGAACCGCGGAACCAATAATCGAGAACCACCCCGGCAAATCCGGAAATCATGAAAGAAGTTTTGACGGTGCTGTACACTTCGTCTTCAGCAAGGCCTTTCTCTTTTGCGAGAGTTTCAATATTGTCTTTTTGACGGATAATCAGGCGATCCACGAAATGACGGGGAGAAATGTGGTTGAAAAGAAGTCGGAAATGATCTTGGTTTTTATGGATATAAAGAAAAATCTTGCTTGTCATTTCCGAAACTTTGTCTGCCGGAGGAAGAGGCAGGTATTCGTCCAGTATTTTTCCTATTTCTTCGATATATTCATTTTCCAAGGTGTTCAGCAAATCATAAATGTCTCTGTAGTGCAGATAAAAAGTGCCCCTGCCGAGAAGGGCGGTTCGGGAAATTTCCGCTACGGTGATTTCAGAAATCTTCTTGCTCCGAAGCAGTTCAAAAAAAGAATCTCTGATGGCTTTTTCTGTTTTTTTGAATCGCAAATCCTCTGTCTTTTTTGTCATTATTGAACACTTCCCTGCAGTTAGTTTTTTAAAATACATTTTTATCATTTTTGCCGATAGTCATTGACTATATAAGTAGTATATAATACACATGGATGATAATCAACAATTGTTCATTAAAACAAAATATCCTGTTGTTTCAGAGAATTATTTTTTAGTAGGGGAATTTACATGAAAAAGTACATGACAGTTTTGGGCGCTCTTTGCATGAGTATGACGATCCTTCTTTCAGGCTGCGGCGGAAAAAGTACGGCCGTATCCAAAGCGCCTTTGGTGAAAACGGAAGTGATCGGCGAATCGCAGAAAGAAGAAAAAAACAGTTTTTCCGGAACGGTTCACGGATTTTATGAATCTCCGCTGGCATTTCAGACGGGAGGCCGCATCACACGCCGTCTGGTGTCTTCCGGCGACAGGGTGGAAGAAGGACAGGTTTTGATGACCGTTGATTCAAAAGATGCTTCCGAGCAGGCTGCGGCTGCCCAGGGGGCGCTCACGGCGGCGGAAGCGCAGTATCGCCTTGCAAAGTCTACGATGGCCCGTTATGAAAGTCTTCATCAAGTGAATGCCATTTCCGATCTGGCGATGGAACAGACGAAAAATCAATATGAGTTGGCAGAAGCTCAATTGTCGCAGGCACAGTCCGCTTTGGCGCGGGCGGAGAATAATCTTGGATTTACATCTCTCACTGCCGATCGGGCAGGCGTGGTGGGAAGCACGCTCTATGAAGTGGGACAGGTGGTCAGCGCAGGAACGCCGGTCGTTCTCATCGTTGATGATTCGAGAAAAGATGTATATATTTCTTTCACGGAAAAACAATATGGGAAATACGGTGTGGGAATGCCTTGCGAAGTGTCTTTCTGGGCTTTTCCCGATCTGAAGGTAAAGGGCAGGGTACGGGAAATAGCGGCAGCACCCAATACGGCAACGGGAACTTATGATGCAAAAATTACTTTGGAAGATCCTCCCTCTTCCATTGTGGTGGGGATGACGGCGGAAGTGTCTTTTGCAAAAAGCGGAGAAGAGGGACATATCATGATTCCCCTTTCCGCCATGGCTCCTCAGTCTTCTTCACCGGCAGTCTGGGTCGTAAAAGATAATAAAGTATATCTCCAAAAAGTAGAAACCGGTTCGTATGGAAACGACAAGGTGGAAATCGTCGGCGGACTGAAAAAAGGAGACCGGATCGTTACGGCAGGAGTACGGAAATTAAATGAAGGGGACGAGGTACGCTTATGAAATTCAATCTGGCGGAATGGGCGATTAAACATAAGCAGATTGTCTATTTCTTCATCGGTGCCATTTTGCTCGGCGGTCTCTGGTCCTATTTCAATTTGGGACGGAGCGAGGACCCGGATTTCACTATCCGTCAGGCGGTGGTGACGGCAGCATGGCCGGGCGCTTCGGCAAAACAAATCACGGAGCAGGTCACGGACCCCTTGGAAAGAAAGCTGCAGGATACCAAAGGACTGGATTATATCAAATCTTTTACGCATGACAATAAAACCGTCATTTATGTCAATTTGTCCGATTCCGTGCCGAAAGAGGAGATCCGCACCCGATGGCATGAAGTGAGAAATCTCGTCAATGATGCATGGAAAGATATGCCTGAGGGGGCAGTGGGACCTTTTGTCAACGATCGTTTCGATGATGTGTACGGTTCAATTTATGCATTGACCGGAGACGGTTTTTCTTACGAAGAAAAAAGAAAATATGCGGAAGATATCCGCCGTCGTCTGATGCAGGTGCCGGATGTACAAAAAATAGAATTGCTCGGTGTGCAGGAACAGACGATTTATGTAGAAATGGATCAGTATAAACTGGCCTCTCTCGGGATGACTCCTTCCGACGTATTTGCCATGATGAAACAGCAGGGGGCGATGATGCCTGCAGGAACGATCCACACGGATTCAAGAAATGTGGCTATCCGTGTAGACGGCCTGCTCGATACGACGGAATCATTAAGAGAGATCCCTCTCCATGTAGGGGAACGGTCTTTTAAACTCGGCGATGTAGCGACGGTGACGCAGATGTATGCCGATCCGGAAACATCGCTCATGTATTTCAACGGGAAACCGGCGGTCGGTATTGCCATTTCCATGATACCGGGCGGAAATAATCTGATCCTCGGCAAAAATTTGGAAGCGGAACTGGCAAAAGAGAAAGACAATCTTCCTGCCGGCCTTGATGTGGAACTTGTGGCGGATCAGCCGTCGGTGGTGAATGAATCCATTCATGAATTTACAAAATCTCTTTTGGAAGCCATCGTCATTGTCATGGCTGCCAGCTTCTTATCCCTCGGACTGTGGAGCGGTATTGTTTTGGCATTATGCATTCCCGTCGTCGTTTGTGCATCCTTCCTTTTCATGAAATGGCAGGGCATCGATCTCCATCTCGTATCCCTCGGATCGCTTATCGTATCTCTCGGGCTTCTGGTGGATGACGCCATCATCGTCATTGAAATGATGCAGGTCAAACTGGAAGAAGGAATGAGCCGTATGGAAGCGGCGGAAGCGGCTTATAAAAGTTCGGCCAAACCGATGCTGGCAGGAACGCTTATCACGGCGGCCGGTTTTATTCCCGTCGGATTTGCGGAAGGACAGACATCGGAATATGTGGGATCTTTCTTCTGGGTTATCGCTTCCACTCTGATTTTGTCGTGGTTCGCTTCCATTTTTGTCAGCCCCGTCTTGGGATACCGTTTTATCAAAGTAAACAGAGAAAAGAAGAAATCTGCTTTCACGGAAAAAGCATACCGTCTTTTTTATAAAGCCATTGCATGGTGTATCCGTTTCAGAAAAACCGTGATCATCGCCGCTGTTGCCGCACTGGGCGGTACGGCTTTGCTGCTTCCCTTTGTCAATCGGGAGTTTTTCCCCGACTCGGTCCGGCCGGAAATCATTCTGGATGTTAATTTGCCTTCCGGATCATCCATCAAAGAAACAAAAGAAGTCATGGCAGGGATTGCCGATAACCTATACGGTGATGACAGGGTAGATTCCTTCTCCACCTATATAGGAGATACGGCACCGCGGTTTATTCTTCTTTTCGATCCGAAAGCGCCGGAAGACGGACACGGACAGATGATCATCGTTGCAAAAGACAGCGAAGTGAGAAATGAATTGCGGGACGATACGCTGGAATTTGTCGAAAAAGAATATCCGGAAGCAAAAGTACATGCCCGTCTTATTACCACCGGACCGCCTTCAGAATATCCGATCATGCTCCGTCTGTCCGGAAAAGATGAAGAAGAAACGGCACGATTGGCAAAAGAAGCGGCGGCGCTTGTCGCTTCTCACCGAGATGTGAAAAATGTCAATCTGGACTGGCCGGAAGAAACGCCGACGGTCCGTCTTCATATCGATCAAGATAAAATAAGAAAACTGGGAGGAGATAATTATTCCGTTGCCCAGGATTTGTATGTGAAATTGTCGGGATATAAAATAACGGAATCCTATCAGGGAGATCGGCTTGTTCCCGTCAATTTCCGCCTCGAAGGAGATAATTCCGCCCGTCTTGCCAATCTGAGCTCGATTCCCATTCATGTAGGAAGCGGACATTATGTACCTCTCGGAGAAGTGGCGGATATTTCTTATGAAAATGAAATCAGTACCATCTGGCGCAGAAACCTCCTGCCTTCCATCACCGTCCGGGGCGAAGCGGTAAGCGGAAAAACCGCAGATTCCGTAGTTAATGACTTATATGAAACAACCTTGAAAGATTTCAGGAAAAATTTGCCCGACGGCTACCTGCTTGAAAAAGACGGAGCGGCGGAAATGAGTGAAAAATCCGTAAAATATCTGGAAGCGCCCATTCCGATCATGATCTTTTTGATTTTAATGATTTTGATGTTTGAATTGGAAAAGATTCCGCTCATGGCGATTGCGGGAGTGACCGGCGTACTGGGTGTTATCGGCGCCGTATTGTCTCTTTTTATCACTCGTCAGCCTATGGGATTTGTTTCTATCATCGGTATGCTTGCCCTGTCGGGCATGGTCATCAGAAACAGCATTATTTTGCTGGATCAGATCAAGCGTCATCTGGAAGATGGAAAAACGCCTTACGATGCAGTGGTGGAGTCGGCAGCACTTCGCTTCCGGCCGATCATGCTTTCCAGTGTAACTGACGTACTCGGATTTATTCCGCTCATACCCAGTCCGTTTTGGCGGCCTTTGGCAGTTTCTTTCATCGGAGGACTCATGGTGGCAACCGTCATCGGGCTTCTCGTAGTTCCTGCCTTGTATTGCTGGTACTATAAAGTCGAAGCGCCTCAAAACTGAAAATTAAAAAACGCCCCCTGAAGCCGGATTTTTAGTCCTGATTCAGGGGGTATTTTATTTCTCGGATAAAAATTTTCTATTTATTTTACGATGATAACGGGACATTCGGCGCGGCTCAGTACATCTTGAGAAACCGAACCCATGAGAAGGCTTTTCCATGTACTTCTGCCACGGCTTCCCATGACGATGAGATCTGCTTTTGTTTCCCCTGCCATGTAAAGGATCATGGAAACGGGATCTCCGATTTCAAAAAGTAAAAGATGTTTGATAGAATCGGGAATGAGCGATCTGGCTTCCGTCAAATCCACCTGACCCGGAGAGACATCCTTGTTTACTACGCCGTCTTGCATATGAGCATGGGCCAAGGCGCTGATTTCCAAAGGCGTGGTATTGTTGGAAACGGTGGCTACATAAATTTTCGGTTCATCGCAGCATTGCGCAAAGGCAACAGCCTGCTTGATCGCTCTTTTTGCGTGTTCGGATCCGTCGTAGGGAACCAGAATGTTTTTGAAGTTCAGCATAAGCTTCTACGCTCCTTCTTATAAATAAAATAATCATATGGATCGCCGGCAGTTCAGAAAAACCGTAATCTGACGGGACTGAAAGAGCCGGAATCGGTAACGGAGAAATACTGTTTAAAGCTGCATGAATTTATCGGATAATAAAAATCGGACAGGCTATGTGAGCGGCCAGATAGTTTGAAACGGAACCCATGACGAGACCGCTCAGAGCACCGAGGCCGCGACTTCCCATGACGACAAGGTCACAGTTTTTTTCACGGGCAAATGATTCAAGGAGCGGTCCTGCATCACCGGTCCGGGTCGTATATTCCGCTTTCACGGAAGGAGGAATCATCCCTTTTGCATCCTGAATATGTGTTTTTGCCGGCGAAGAATGGACGGCCTGCAATTGTTCATTCATATAAGCTCTTTCCAGATTATTCATATCAAGTGCAGAAATATCTTCGTCGATGGAAATGACATATAAAACGGCATCTTCTGTGCATTCTGCAATGGAAACGGCCTGCCTGACTGCCTTTTTGGCATGTTCCGAACCATCGTAGGGGACCAAAATTCTTTTGAAGTTCAGCATTGTAATCGCCCCTTTCAGGAATATAAAGCTTTTCTATTTGATGATACAAACGGGACAAGAGGCATTGGCAGAAATATAGGCGGAAACGGAGCCCAGGAAAAGACTCGTTATGGCGCCTCTGCCGCGGCTGCCCATGACGATCAAATCACAATCTTTTTCATTTGCCAGACCGAGAAGAGCTTCTCCCGGATCTCCCTCGCTGTACAGAAGTTCATGAACGGTTTCTTTAGGAAGAAGCGATGCTGCCTCGGAAAGAAGAAGTTCTCCTTTTCTCCTGCCTTCGGTATCATTTTCCCTTTCCAGTACATAAGCATGTGTCATTGCTATATTTTCGGTGACCGATATGGGAGGAGAAACGGTGGCAATAAAAAGAGTTGCACCGTCATCACTACATTGGTATATGTCGGCT
>URAA01000081.1 GCA_900545785.1 uncultured Dialister sp.
AGTTCAGACGTGTGCTCTTCCGATCTAAGCGTACCGTACAGGAAATCTCCGGAAAAGATCGTTCTACATACGCATTGTATGTCTGCGGAAAACAGGCAAGAAATTATCTGAAGTTCCGCGGCTATGATATTGATTCTTATCATTTCGGCTTTTCTGACAAACCGTCGGCTCAGGACTCCGTTGATTTATCCAAAGAAATGGTGGACTATTTCGTAAAAGAAGAAGTCGATGAAGTTTATATCATCTATACAAAATTCATTACGGCCCTCCGTCAGCAGGTATTAGTATCCCGCCTTCTTCCCATAGAAGCTCCGGCTGCTGAAGGAGAGGAGGAAGCGGCAGACGATGACCTTTCCCAATGGGAAAGAGAAAGAGAGGAATTCCTGAAAATCAAGGAAGATCCCTATCTTTTCCTTCCCGATGCGGCATCGGTTCTTTCCAAACTGCTTCCGGAATATATACAGGTACAAGTTTATAATGCAATGCTGCAATCCGCAGCATCGGAACTGGGCAGCCGAATGGCAGCCATGTCCGCAGCAACCGACAATGCAACCGAAAGAATTGCCGATCTGAACCTGACTTACAACAAAGCGCGTCAGGCACAGGTTACCAATGAAATTTCTGAAATTGTCGGCGGTGCGGCAGCTCTGGAATAAACTCTTGATTGAATAAGGAGGAATGCTTCTTCATGGCAAATGAACAGCAGGGGCAGGTAGGTAAAGTCGTACAGGTAATGGGCGCTGTCGTCGACATCGCTTTTACCGATGACCAGGAACTGCCGGCCATTTATAACGCAATTCATGTCAATGATGAAGAAGGCAACGTTCCCGTAGATGTTATTTGTGAAACCATGCAGCATCTCGGTGACGGCGTAGTCCGCACCGTTGCAATGAGCTCCACAGACGGCATGGTACGTGGAATGAAAGCGGTAGATACCGGCCGTGCTATTGCGGCACCGGTCGGTGACGGCTGTCTGGGACGTATTTTCAATGTCCTCGGACAGACCGTGGACAATGACGATACGAAAGTACCGGCATCCGACTACTGGCCTATTCATCGTCCGGCACCGGCCTTCAAAGACCAGTCTCCGGCAACTGAAATTTTTGAAACCGGCATCAAAGTCGTTGACCTGATCGCTCCCTATGCAAAGGGCGGCAAAATCGGGCTTTTCGGCGGCGCCGGTGTAGGTAAGACGGTTCTTATTCAGGAACTGATTCACAACGTGGCAACGGAACACTCCGGCTGCTCCGTATTCTGCGGCGTCGGTGAACGTACCCGTGAAGGTAATGACCTTTGGGGGGAAATGAAAGATTCCGGCGTTCTTTCCAAGGTTGCCCTGGTATACGGCCAGATGAACGAACCGCCGGGAGCACGTATGCGTGTAGCTCTCACGGGTCTTACCATGGCTGAATATTTCCGTGACAAGCAGGGACAGGACGTGCTGCTTTTCATCGACAATATTTTCCGTTTCGTTCAGGCAGGTTCCGAAGTATCCGCATTGCTCGGCCGTATGCCGTCTGCGGTAGGTTATCAGCCGACACTGGCAACGGATATCGGCGAACTTCAGGAACGCATCACTTCCACAAAAGACGGATCCATCACTTCCATTCAGGCCGTATATGTACCGGCCGATGACTTGACGGACCCGGCTCCGGCAGGCGTATTTACCCATTTGGACGCGACCACCGTTCTCAGCCGTTCCATTGCGGAACTCGGTATTTATCCCGCCGTGGATCCGCTGGACTCCACCAGCCGTATTCTTGACCCGAACGTACTCGGTGAAGAACATTACGAAGTGGCTCGCGGCGTACAAGCTATTTTACAGCGCTATAAGGAATTGCAGGATATCATCGCCATCTTAGGTATGGAAGAACTCAGTGATGATGACAAAGTCATCGTTGCAAGAGCAAGAAAGATTCAGAGATTCCTTTCTCAGCCGTTCTTCGTAGCGGAACAATTTACAGGTTCTCCCGGCAGATATGTCGCTTTGAAGGAAACCATCCGGGGCTTCAAGGAAATCCTTGCAGGCCAGCACGATGATTTACCGGAAGGTGCATTCTACATGGTAGGCACAATTGATGAAGCAATCGAAAAGGCTGAAAAGATGAAGAAAGGGGAATAAGCCATGGCTGATACCCTTACGAATCCGATGCATGTGGAAGTCATCAGTCCCGACGGTCCTATTTATCAGGAAGACGGCGTAGATATGGTGGTTGCCCGTGCAGCTGACGGAGAATTCGCCATTATGAAAGATCACCTGCCTTTGGCGGCGGCACTGGAAATGTGTCCCGTCCGTATCAAAAAAGGCAAAACGGAAACAAAAGTGGCAGTATTCGGCGGTTTTCTCGAAATGAAAGATAACCGGGTGAATATTGTCGCTCCTCTTGCAGAAATGGCGGAAGACATCGATGTAGCCCGTGCACAAGCGGCAAAAAAACGTGCAGAAGATAGACTGGCCGCACGTACAAAAGATATTGATGTGGATCGGGCAAGACTCGCTTTGGAGCGGGCTCTTATCCGGCTCAAAACAGCAGACAAACTGTGATTCATTGACAATAAAAAAGCTCCCCTTCGGAGGGAGTTTTTTTATTGCTGCAGGGGATGATTTCTTTATTTTTTCGGTCTGGCGCCATAGAGATCATGGTAGACCATTCGTTCATTGTAACGATTGATGCGCATCGGCTTCTTTTCCGGATATCCGACGGCAATGATGCAGAACGGTTCTCTTTCAGGGGGAATATCAAGAATATGGCATATATGGGCTTTCCGATCCGCATAAGGATAGACTTGAAGCCAGATGGAACCGAGATCCAAATGTTCGGCTTCGATCAAAATATTTTCCGCTGCTGCCGCTGCATCGAAGCTCCATTCTTCCGGGAAAGAAATTCCGTCGGTTTTCCCGACGATGACGATGGCTGCCGCCGCTTTGCGGGCAGGCCCTGCAATGACGCTGTTGTGGGAGAGGGCTTTCACCAAATCTTCTCTGGTAACAACAATAAATTCGCGGGCTTCCTGATTTCCGCAAGCTCTTGCCTGCATGCCCGCTTTGACCAACTTTTCCAGATCTTCGTCGGCTACGGGAGTCAGTTCTTTGAAATATCTGCATGTACCTCTTTTGAAAATTTCCTTCATAGTCACCCTCCTTAAAAAATTGGTGCTGTGTCCGAAAAAATGGAAGAACAGCTTGTATTTATTATTATTATCATTATATCACAGGGAATTTTTTATTTTGAGGAATAAGGGCAGTGTGAAACAAAGAAAAATTCCTTTTTAAGAGGGAGAGGCAGCTGCGGGAGTGTCCTATCTCATTCATGAGGTATGGCAGGGCAGAACAAGGAAATAAGAACGTTTTTAAGGAAGGACAAGAAGAGATGTTTCTGAAATATTTCGTTTCGAGAATACAAATAAAAAAAGCCGCATCTCTTTGAGGAGATACGGCTTTATATTATCTTTTACGGAGTGCCGAATACGAAGTAACGGACATAGATGTAAATGGAGGAGGTAAGCAGGGTGACAAGCATCATGGGGAAACATTTCATCATGAAGTGACCGAAAGTGATGTTGTATCCTTCCTTAGCTGCAAGAGCTGCAACGATGACGTTCGGAGAAGCGCCGATGATGGTACCGTTGCCTCCGTAGCATGCACCGATGGAGAGGGCCCACCACATATAGTCCGCATGGGCAAGGCCGAGAATTTCCTGCATCTCATGGATGAGAGGGATCATCGTGGCTGTAAACGGAATATTATCTACAAAGGCGGAAGCCAGACCGGAGAGCCAGAGGATGGTAAACGTGAGAGCCTGAGGATCGCCGCCTACGGCCTGAATGCCGGCAGCCGCCAAAGTGCTGATGACTCCCGTCGTTTCAAGTCCGCCGACAACGACGAAGAGGCCGATGAAGAAGAAGAGGGAATCCCAATCCACTTCACGGAATATTTCGTGAGGGTCAACACCGCAGGTCAGAATGGCGAGAATACCGCCGGTGAGAGCGATGGTTGCGGACTGGATGCCGATGATGTTATGGATGATGAAGCCGAAGATGGTCAGGACTAAGATGACGACGGATTTTTTCAAAATAGAGAAATCGGTGATAACCGATGTGACATTGATTTTTGCCAGTTCTGCAGCAGACATTTCCGTCTTGGGCAGTTCTTTCCCGTAAATAATTTCCAGATAAATAATGCAGGCTGCTATGTTCAATAAAGCAATCGGGCCGGTATGCATGACAAAATCATTGAAAGCCAGATGAGTGGCGGAACCGATCATAACGTTCGGAGGATCGCCGACCATTGTTCCCGAACCGCCGATGTTGGAAAGAAGAATTTCAGCAATGAGTGTAGGGATGGGGGATACGTGAATTCTCCGGCAAAGTGAAATGGTCATGGGGGTGATGAGAAGAACAGCGGTGACGGCATCCATAAAAGATGCACAGAAGCCTGTAATCAGCCCTAAAATGATGAGCAGTTCTTCCGGACGCCCTTTGGATATCTTGACCGCCCAAAGTGCCATAGATTCAAAAAATCCGGACTTTTTAACGACGCCGATAAGAAGCATCATGCCGGCGAGAAGACCGAGAGTGTTAAAATCGATAAATTCCTGAAGCGCCATTTCCTGTGTAAGCAGGCCGCTGTATATAACCAGTCCGGCACCGAGCAAAGCGCAAAGAGAACGGGGAATTTTTTCTGACATGATCCCTACGTAGGTCAGAGCGAATATAAATATCGCTAAGTAAAAATTCATGGAAGAGTCCATTGCTTCATCTCCTTCTTCTTATTCTTAATATATAAGAATTGAAATACATAGATAGTAATCTATGAATAATCGAATTCTTATCTGTTAGTATATACGATGAGAGGGCTGTGTTCAATAATTTTTCATAATGATATTTATATATAAGCAAATAACATTTTTCTATAACTGCAAAAAAGAAGAATTTATAACCGAAAAAAGTGCTTCCTTTATATGATAAGATTTTCATTATAAAAGGGGAAGTTACGAAAATAACGGAAAAACCGGCTTCGAAAAAGGAACGGGACGGCGGAGACTCCAATATCTGTTTCATCATAAAACGGCAACGTAAAAATATATCAAGAATTAAGTAAATTAAAAGAAATACTTCGAAAAAACCGCAGATCCGCCCGTGAAAAAATCGGTTTTATTTGCTCTCGGTTTGAAGATTTACATTGATATTACGGGAGAAACAGTATAAAATAGTAACGATATACTTATATTTCAAATGAAGGAGTCAATCAATGTCTCGTGCCCAAGGTTTATTATTCGGTGTGGCCGTTGTTTTTGCAGTCTGGAATATTCTGACGAACGGATTAACTGTAAGAAGCGGTGCCATCGCTTTCTTGATTTTTATCTGTCTGGCGATCAATATGTATAATAATAATCAGAAAAAGATGCGCATAGAAGAAGCGGAAGCCAAGATTCGTGAAAAGGAACAAATTCGTCAAATTCGTGCAGAAGCACGGCGCAAGCAGAATCACCGGCATAAACAGAAAAATAAATAATTATTTTATTTCTTTTTCAGATATTGTATTTATGTGACAGGAGTCTCCATGGAGATGGCTTTATATTACCGATGGTCGGTCTTTATCCTGCTCTCGGTAGGTCTTGTTTTATTGATGAAACACGGTATACTCACTCCTTTTGTGTTTTGGTCCCGTATTCAATATTATACATTTTCCACCTTTACCCTCTTTTTTCTTTGGCTGGGGGCGACTTTATTTAAGGCGGATATTCCTTATTTATATACGGCGGACTGCCGTTTCATCGTGGCAGCCTCTTTGGTGACTCTCTCCGTCATGTACCATGTCATTGTCAGGCCGGGGGCGATCAAAACTCACCGGCTGAATGATATCAGTTATGAGCATTTTTCTTTTTACAATTATATATTCCACTATTTTATTCCGGTGCTGATGGTGGCAGACTATCTGTTTTTTGTGGATAAAACGGATTTGCACCCGTATATTGTGGTTTTATGGATGATTTATCCCGCTTTATATGTGGTTTTTGTATATTGGCGTGCCTGGGTGACCATCGTGACCAAGGGAAGATCTCATTTATATCCCTATACATTTATGGATCCTCGGACAAATGACTTCATAAGTATCACCAAAGGTTGCCTGAAAGTGGGATTTCAATTTTTCCTCATCGGACTTGCCGTCTACGCTGCAGGCGCAGGATTGTGGTATTTGGGGCTGCCGCCGCTGTCATGGACATATAACGGATAACCGTTTCATCATCAAAAATAAGGAGATTTCATGGAAACAAAAGTAAACAAAGCAAAAGGAAAAGATTTCACGGACATTTCCGTACCGGTCAAGAAATATTTGATCGTCTCCGGTCTGGGATTTGTGGCGCTTGCCGCCTATGCGGCCCGTCTGGCATGGGTATATACGACCTTCGGAGCTTTTCCGCTCCAAGGGGTCATCATTCTGCTGGGGCTCCTCATCTTCCTGATCAATGTCATCACCTCAAAGTGTGTTTATACGCTGAAAGAAGATGAAGTGGAAATCATAAAGAAAAGTATCTTCAAAAAGAAAGAACTCCATATTCCTTATGATAAAATTTACGGCATCCATCATTTTAAAAATCAGCTGATGAAGCCGGCAAGATACAGATATACCCATCACATGTATAACCAGCTGGATAATCGGGAAATCTGGTCCCTTCTTTACGACATCGGCGATCTGGAAAAAATCGGCCGTGTCATGATGACCGGTTCGGCTGCTTTCTGGCATGAATTTTCCCTCATTCTTCCCGACAGAGT
>URAA01000082.1 GCA_900545785.1 uncultured Dialister sp.
ATCTTCAAGGTAAATATGATGAATTCCAAAAGGAAGGCTGTGATATTTATTCCGTATCCTGCGATACTCATTTCGTCCATAAAGCATGGCATGAATCTTCCGAAAGAATCGGAAAGGTTCAGTATACAATGCTGGCAGATCCGACAGGAACACTGGCAAGAGATTTAGATGTATATATCGAAAAAGAAGGGCTGACCGAAAGAGGAACTTTCGTTATCAACCCCGACGGAGAAGTTGTACTTTATGAAGTCAGTGCAGGAAATATCGGACGTAATGCGGAAGAACTGCTCCGCAAAGTAAGAGCGGCGAAGTTCGTTTATGAACACGGTGATCAGGTATGCCCTGCAAACTGGCAGCCCGGTGCCGAAACATTAAAACCGTCATTTGATTTGGTCGGCAAGCTTTAATCAGGTGAGGCATCATGGAAAAAATGTATGATGCCATAATAGTCGGCGGAGGTCCTGCGGGGCTCTCCGCCGCTATTTATATGGCGAGAGCACGGTTTCGTGTCTTGGTGATCGAAAAAGAAAAAATCGGCGGTCAGATCACAATCACATCGGAAGTGGTCAATTATCCCGGTATTTTAATGACCGACGGTGAAAAATTGACGGGACAGATGCGGCGGCAGGCAGAAAATTTCGGCGCCGAATTTATGATTGCGGAAGTAACAAGTCTGGAGCTGGCCGGCGATTATAAAACAGTTCATACCACGCGGGGTGATTTTAAAACAACAGGAATTATTTATGCCGGAGGCGCTCATCCCCGATTTGCCGGATTTGACGGAGAAAAAGAATTCCGCGGCCATGGCGTGGCTTACTGTGCTACCTGCGACGGAGAATTCTTTACCGGAAAAGATGTATTTGTAGTAGGCGGCGGCTATGCGGCGGTTGAAGAAGGACTTTTTCTTACCCGCTATGCAAAAAAGGTGATCATGATTGTCCGTCGGGATTCTTTTTCTATCGAAAATGCCGAATTGGACGAATTGATGCATCATCCGAAAGTGGAGATCCGTTTTAATACGGAGATCACTAAAGTTGACGGAAAGAATTCCATCAGTGAAGTGATACTTAAAAATAAAATAACAGGGGAAGAATCGTCATACCGCCTTGACGGAAATGATTTCTGCGGTGTGTTCGTATTTGTCGGATATTCTCCCGAAAACGGACTGGTGAAAGATCAGTTGGAACTGAATCCTCAAGGGTATATCATAACCGACAGAGACCAGAAAACAAGTATAGACGGTGTCTATGCGGCAGGAGATATTTGCGTCAAAAACCTGAGGCAGATTGTAACCGCTGTTTCCGACGGCGCCGTCGCGGCAACTTCCATGGAAAAATATCTGGGACAGCTCTATAGAAAATTGGGTCTGAAACGGGAATATGTTGTTCCGGAAAAGAAAGAAGAAGCCAAACAGGAAAAGGCGGCGAATGTTCCGCAGGCGGATTCCTCTTCGTTCCTTGACGAATCGACACGGCAGGCGCTGGCGCCCGTACTCAACCGTTTTGAGAATAAAATCATTCTCAGGCTTTATACGGATGACAGCAAAGTGACGGAAGAAAACAAAAAAGTAGTGGAAGAAATTGCTTCTCTTTCCGATAAAGTGGAAGCAGAACTGGTACCTTCCACGGGAGAAGAAAATAAACATACCATTGCCATTTGTGACGGCACCGGACAAGAAAAAGGATTGTATTTCCACGGCGTGCCGGGCGGACATGAGTTTAATTCCTTTATACTTGCCATGTACAATGCGGCAGGTCCCGGGCAGGACGTGGGAGCGGATATCCAAAAGAGAATTGACGGATTGAATAAGAAACTTCATGTAAAAATTGCAGTTTCCCTATCCTGCACGATGTGTCCCGATTTGGTGGCCGCTGCAGAACGGATTGCTGCAGATAATGAGCATGTAACGGTCGATGTATATGATTTCCAATATTATCCCGATCTGAAAGAAAAGTATAATATCATGAGCGTTCCCTGTATGATCATCAACGACGAGGAAGTTCATTTCGGAAAGAAGAGCATTTCCGAACTGTTGGATATTTTTGAAGCTTAGCATAAAGAAAGATCCGTAAGAAATTTTCTTGCGGATTTTTTATTGCTCTGCATTTCAAAAATTGACAACATCCGTTTTCTTCGGAAAAGAATCGAAGAATTAAAAGGAAGAAGGAATTTTGTAAAGTACTTTTCCTTTCGTCAGATTTCAAGATAGTTCATTCTATATTGAAATATTTACATGTACTGTAAAATACTGTAAAATAAAAAAAGGTTTTGATTGTATATGGCATTATGCCATATACGTTTACAATATATTGAGGGTGATCAAATGAATGAATTACTTCGCGTGGAAAATCTTCACGTAGCCGTGGGCGGAAAAGAACTTCTCCACGGGATCAATCTCCGGATAAATAAAGGAGAGGCCCATGTCATTATGGGAGTCAACGGAGCGGGGAAATCGACGCTGCTTCATGCCATTATGGGAAATCCCGCCTATGAAATTACAGAGGGACATATCTATTTTGAAGGACAGGAAATCAATGACTTATCGGTTGATAAAAGAGCGAAATTAGGATTGTTCCTGTCATTCCAAAATCCGATTTCCGTAGCAGGCATTACGATGGAAAACTTTATTCGTACGGCTAAAACGACAATTTCGGGAAAACAGCAGAAGCTGTTCCCTTTTAAGCGTTTAATGAAAAGCCGTCTTCAGGAATTGGATATGGATCTTTCTTACGGTGATCGATATCTGAATGACGGTTTTTCCGGCGGAGAAAGAAAAAAGAGTGAAATATTGCAGCTCCGCATTTTAGAACCGAAGCTTGCCATGCTTGATGAAACCGATTCAGGCCTTGACGTCGATGCGGTCCGCACGGTTTCGAAAAATATTTCTGCTTATCATAATGAAGAAAATGCTCTTCTTTTGATAACTCATCTGAATCAAATATTAAAATTCATTCATACGGATTTTGTTCATGTTCTGATTGACGGAACCATTGTCAAAGAAGGCGGCGCAGAACTGGTGGAAGAAATAGAATCCCGCGGATTTGATGCATATCGTAAAGAGGTGTGACTGATGGGGGAAGAAAGAAAAAAGAGCCGCGTAGATGATATTAACCGAAGTATTTACGATATCAAAGACGAGGTCGAATTTTCCTACAAGGTGAAAACCGGTCTCACGGAAGATACCATACGGGACATTTCAAAGAAAAAAGAGGAACCCGAATGGATGCTCAAGAAGCGTTTGGAAGCTCTGGCCATTTTTAATAAGTTGGATATACCGCCGTGGATGCCTGATATTTCCGAATTGGATATGGATCATATAGATACCTATATCCGGCCCAAAACGGATATGAAAGCCCGCTGGGAAGATTTGCCGCAAAATATCCGTGACACTTTCGACCGTCTCGGCATTCCCGAGGCGGAAAAGAAGTCGCTTGCAGGGGTGGGAGCACAATATGACTCCGAAGTGGTTTATCATAATATCCAGCAGGAACTGGAAGCCCAAGGCGTCATTTATGTGGATTTTGAAACGGCAGTTACAAAATATGAGGATTTAATCAGACCATATTTCGGAAAATTGATCCCTCCGAATTATCATAAATTTGCCGCCCTTCATTATGCAGTCTGGTCCGGCGGATCTTTTGTCTATGTCCCGAAAGGGGTGGACGTAAAGATGCCGCTTCAAAGTTATTTTCGTCTGAATGCACCGGGAGCAGGCCAATTTGAACATACGTTGATCGTAATTGAAGAAGGAGCAAGCTGCCATTTCATAGAAGGCTGTTCCGCTCCTCGTTATAATGTAGCGAATCTTCATGCCGGTGCCGTCGAACTTTTCGTAAAGAAAGGTGCAAAACTTCGTTATTCCACCATTGAGAACTGGTCTAAAAATATGTATAACCTGAATACAAAAAAGGCCATAGTGGAAGAAGACGGAGAAATGGTCTGGGTGAGCGGTTCTTTCGGTTCTCATACATCCTGCCTGTATCCGGATACGATTCTGAAAGGAGATCGCTCGACCTGTGAATTTACGGGGATCACCTTTGCAGGAAAAGGACAATTTTTAGATACCGGCTCCAAAGTGGAATCTATCGGGAAAAATACACATATTACGGTCAATTCCAAATCTATTTCAAAAGGAGGCGGAACGGCTTTATACAGGGGCGTCGTGCAGATAGGTCCGAATGCAAGCGGAACGAAGGGCGCCATCAGCTGCGAATCGCTGATGCTCGATAATGAGTCCCGATCGGACACGGTACCGGCCATTATCATTGAAAACGATGATATTGATTTGGGTCACGAAGCCAAAATAGGCCGTATCTCCGAAGACGACATTTACTATCTCATGAGCAGGGGACTTTCGGAAGAAGATGCAAAAGCCATGCTTGTCCGCGGCTTTGCCGAACCTATTTCCAAAGCGCTGCCTTTAGAGTATGCCGTGGAAATGAATCGTCTCATCGATCTGGAATTTGAAGGAGCTATAGGATAGGGGGCAGTTATGGAAGAAATCAGAGTTAACCGTCTTCCGATCATTACATACAGATATCTCAAAAATAACGACAGTCCGTTTTTATTTGAAGGGCCGTCCCATTCGGGAGAAGTGTCATTTTCGGATATGACTTACGTCCGCGAAGGGGGAGAACTGCCCGCCGTTTATGACGGTGCTTCGGCGGAAACAACAAGGGCTTCCGCTTCGGGAATGAAATATACCATAGAAATACCGGAAGATGTAAAGACAGAAATAACGATTGCCATAAACTGTGATCGAGAAAAAAGAGATTTTGCAGGGCAATTTATTTTTAAACTTCATAAAAATTCCGATTTGCACTTAGTCTGGATCAGCAAAGGAAGGGTGGAAAAATCGACGGTCGTCATATCTTCTTTCTATGATGTCGGAGAAGAGGCCCGTCTGGACGTATCTTCTTTGGAAACAGGGTTTGAAGATTCTTCTTTTTATGAAGAAAGAAATGTTATCGCAAAGGAAAATGCAAAAGTATTCTTTACCGCCGCTAAAATGGGGGCTGAAAAGTCTGTACTCCACAGTTACGGAAAACTTTCGGGAAATAAGTCGGTCATGGAAGAGGCGGCCGTCTATGCTGCCGGCGGTACCCAGCATTTGGATCTCTTTTATCACATCGATCATATAGGAAAAGAAACGGAAGCAAAAATTGATGTAAGAGGTTCACTGTCGGATCGGGCAAAAAAAGTATTTCGCGGAACTTTGGACTTTAAACGGGGATGCAGCGGCTCTGTCGGCGACGAGGGAGATTATGCGATGCAGCTTTCCCCTGCGACAAAAAATATTTCTCTTCCTTTGCTTCTTTGCACGGAAGACAATGTGGTGGGAAATCATGCTTCCAGTGCGGGGCAGCTTGATGAAAATACCATTTATTTCCTTATGAGCCGCGGATTTTCTCCCGAAGAAGCACGGCGCATCGTGGTGGAATCTCTCATACGGCCTTTGGTGGATCGGATGGATAAAAATTTGCAGGAAGAAATATTATCGGCAGTCAGAGAAAAACTGACGGCCAAGGAGGTATAATGAACAGCGGATTAATCAGAAAAGATTTTCCTATTTTAGATACGAAAGTGAACGGTCGTCCCGTCGTTTATTTTGATAATGCCGCAACGACACAGCGTCCGCTTTCCGTAGTATCGGCGGTTACCGATTATGTGCTTCATCATAACGGAAATCCCCACAGAGGGGCTCATGTTTTTGCCATAAGTGCATCGGAAGCTTATGATACGTCCAAGACGATTGTAAAAAAATTCATCGGTGCCGCAAGCGAAAGAGAAATCATTTATACGAGAAATACGTCGGAAAGTTTGAATTTGGTGGCCCGTTCTTATGGCGAAACCCATTTAAAAGAAGGAGATAAAATTCTTATTCCGATTACGGAACATCACTCCAATCTGGTCGTTTGGCAGAGAGCGGCCCAAAAAACGGGGGCGGTTCTTGATTATATTTGTATAGACAAGAAAACCGGACATTTTTTGGAAGAAGATCTGAAGAAAATAGATGATCCGAAAGTAAAAATTTTAGCTTTTGCTCAGGTCAGCAATGTGATGGGGATCGATTTTGATGCAAAGCCGTTGATTGACCGGGCGCATAAACACGGAGCCGTCGTCGTTCTTGACGGAGCACAGAGCACGCCTCATAAAAGAATAAATGTACAGGAACTGGATTGTGATTTCTTTGCATTTTCGGGACATAAAATGTGTTCTATGGGCGGTATCGGCGTTCTTTACGGAAAAGAAAAACTTTTGAATGAAATGGAACCTTTCCTCCTGGGAGGGGACATGATAGAAAATGTATATGAACAGGAGACGGTTTTTGCTGAATTGCCCGCCAAGTTTGAAGCGGGCACCCAATATGTGGAAGGTGCCGTAGGACTTGTGGCTGCCATCAATTATATTGAGGCTCTCGGCTATGATGAAATACGGGCACAAGAGAAAAAATTGGTCACCCGTGCCATGGAAGGAATGAAAAAGCTTCCTTTCATCCATATTATCGGTACGGATAATCCGGAAGAAAAAGAGGGGCTGATTGCATTTACCGTAGAGGGAGTGCATCCTCACGATGTGGCTCAGATTTTGTCCAATGACGGTATCTGTATCCGCACGGGACATCATTGCGCAGAACCGCTTCATATTTATTTGGGCGTGAATGCCACTTGCCGGGCAAGCTTCTATTTCTATAACACGGAAGAAGAAGTGGATTATTTCTTGGAAAAGTTAAAAGATGTACGTAAAAGATCGGAAGA
>URAA01000083.1 GCA_900545785.1 uncultured Dialister sp.
ATTTTGCCATGAGTGCCGCAATCTGCTGTTTCAGCACTGCCAATTCTGCTTTTATTTCTTTATTTTCTTCTTTTATCTCCTTATTTTCTGCTTTTATCTCTTTGTTTTCCGCTTCGATAGTCAGATTCTTTCCTCTGATTGCTTCGTTTTCATTTTTCAATTCCTGAATCTGTTTTGCCATGACCGTGCGGGATCCGACGGGGGTTGTGCCTGAGCCCAGTTTCACGGAAACTCCGGCATTCCACATTCTTTCTCCGCCGAATGTTCCGCCTACGCTGAACATGGTGTCTTCATTCATACGATAGAACGCACCGAGTGCTGCGGAAGATTCACTCTTGTAGTGGCCGAAGCCGGCTGCAAAGTTCCACTTGTCTTCCGGATCGAAATCAAGGGGATGAAGCGCTGCAAGAGCTGCCGAACTTGCCCCCACTTTGTCGACACGGCCGCCGAGATCATTCATTTTGACATTCAGGTTGGTGATACTTGTCGTATTCGTTCCTACCTGTTTATCCAAAGCAATGAGATTGTCTGCTGCGCTGTTTGCACTGCTGATATAGTTATAGTTTCCGCCTTCGGCTACACGGGTTTCACTAAATACGGTACCGCCCGTTACAATTCCCGTATTTCCCGATTCAACTTTGCCGTCAGTCTTCACGCTTATCTTATAGTTGGTGCTTCCGTCATCATTCGTGCTTGAGTCGTCTATGACTACATTGTCATCATCTGTTGTTATGGTGTTTCTCGTATCCGTATCAACAGCACCTGCCAGCTCAGACAAGTTTACACTTCCCTTGACGATAGTGCCTGCCGTATCTTGGATCTCCAGATTCAGCGTTTTCTTTGCCTCATCAACGGACAATACATTACCGGTATCTTTTAATTTCGTATTACTGTCCGTCAGCTCTTGTTTTATTTTGTTCAGCTGACCTACGTTGACCGCATCGTTAGCATTGACACCGTCTGCTACATTGGTGATTGTCTTACTGCCTCCGTCGATACCGTCCTTTGTTACCGACGGACCGCCGCCAATCTTCATTCCTGTCCCGTCAATGGTCACTGTATCAGTTCCCTTGCTTGCCGTGATTTTTCCGTCAGTACCGCTGATGGCTACATTTGTACCGTTTTTATCTCCGAGGGTGATATCCTTATTCAAGGAAACTTGTGTCCCTTTACCGTCATCAAGTGCAGTTACTGTGATATTATCGCTTCCTACGACCTTGTTTGCATTGACCGTCTTGGAAATTCCGTCATAGGCTTCTTTCAGCTGTGCTACGTTGACTGCATCGGTGTCTTCCTTACCTGCTGCAACGCCTGTAATCTGACGGGTGATATTATTTGCCACGTCACCTACGGAAACAGCTGCTGCGGTAGATGTCCATGCCGCACCTGTTACTGCTTTGCTGCTCGGGTTATAGCCGGCAACTCCTGCTGCTACACTTGCCACGGAATTTGCACCGAGTGCTACGCCGCCTTCGACGGTTGCATTGGCATTATGACCGATGCTGACCGTGTCGGATACGGTGATTTCTTTTATTTCATCGGAAGAGCCGAGAATCACATTATTGTTCGCTCCGGTAATTTTATATTTATCGCCTGTTACAATATTATAGGTCGAATTTTCTACCACATTCCGGTTGCCTGTCACGATGTTGAAATCTGCCGAAGTGTCATCGGAACCGATGATTTGGTTATTGGTCCCGGAAATCTGTGAGAACGTGGCATTTTTTACATAGTTGCCGTCACCGTTGACGGAAACATGGCTGCCTATTTTTTCATAAACGTCGCCTGCGGGAGTACCCATAAACATTTGAGCGACAAGCTTTTGTTGATCTTCAGATGTCAATGCTTCCATTTTATACGCATTATCTACAATGTTCCCCTGACCTCTTACAAAGACACCGTTCGATTCATTTATTCTATTGCCGCCGCCGATAATTGTATCGTTCGATGCACCGGCATCTTTACCTCCGGCAATATCTGCGGATTCTGTACCGATAATAACAGACCCCATTCCTTGGCCTGCATTCGGAGCGTTTACAATAGAAGACTCACCGATAACAGTGCTGCTTCCTGCAGCTATTGCATTAAAGCCCAATGCAATAGCTGTACCGCCTGTTGCTTGAGCAATATGGCCGATAGCAATCGCTCCGTTTTGGGTTGCACTTGCACCGGTACCGATAGCGACGGCATTGGTTCCTGTTGCACCGTCATTGTTATAGTTTCCTTGAGTTTCATCACCGTTGACAGAGAAGAAGTGAATCGGAGTCCCGCCGCTGCCGCCGCCAATGATTGCTTTCAGCTGTGCTACGTTGACTGCATCGGTATCTGCAGTACCTGCCGCAACGCCTGTGATCTGGCGGGTGATATTTTTTGATGTATCCCCTACGGAAACAGCGCCTGCCGTGGATTTCCAAGCAATAGCGGATGACGTGGAATTTGCCTTCGCAGACGGATCATACCCCTGCTGTCCCAAAGCGGTGGATGCAACAGAACTGCTGCCGAGTGCTACACCGCCTTCTACGGAAGTTTTTCCGTTGTGGCCGATAACAACAGCATCAGAAACGGTCGTTTCAGTTTCACTGTCAGCCGTGCCTAAGATAATGTTATTGGATGCACTTGTCAGTTTCTGTTTATTGCCCACAATAATATTATTTTTACCATTAGTTATCGTATTTAAGGTACCGATCATCGTAGCATAAGAGGTGGTCGTGCCCTTATTCCGATAGCCGTTCAGCATATTATAAGAAGCTCTGCTCGCGGATGTACCGGTTAATGTATTGCCCACACCGGATACTTGCGAACGGATGGCATAGTCTACCTTGTTGCCGCCGCCGATGGCAAGAACCGCACCGCCGGGTGTACCGTTTCCGTCAGTACCGCGGATATTGCTGCGCAAAGTATCTGCCAAATCTTTCGCATCTGACGGTGTATATCCTAAAAGCGGTACGGTAATATTTTCAACAGAGTTTGTGACTTCATTGCCGGCACCGAAAATCAGAGTACCGTTGGAATTATTGACTCTATTGACTGTACCGACTACAGAGTTAGCAATTCCGGAATACATATTGCTCGATGTTTTTGATTCGATACTGTTGAATGAACCGTTAATGACGGCACCGAAATTCTGACCTACCATCATTGCATTCCCTGTTTCATAACCATTGGTCATGATGGAAAAAGCGCCCGTATTCGTTGTAAATGCTCCGTTTGAATAGCTGTTGTGTCCGAGCGTTGTCGTTCCCATGACAATGGCAAGATTTCGTTTCGCGCTATCAGTTGTAGGATTCACAGTAGTATCGCCTAAACGGCCGATATACTTATGATCACCGATTTGTATACCGCTGCGAGCATACGTATTTTGCCCGATGGCAATTCCTGCCATGAGATCCTTATTTTCAGTCATGCCGAAACGGAAAGTTCTTTCCTGTCCGCCCCACATATTTTCAACAAAAGCATTATTTCCGATGGCAACACTGCCCTGCTGCATGACATAGTCATCGACCTGTACATGATCACCGATGGCCACCGTACCGTTCTGCCCGTTGTTGTTGCGTAATTCAATACCATTCCCCATCTTGATATTCTTATTCGTCGGATCGACAAAAGTCGTGACCCCGTCCTGTGCCGATACGCCCTGCATGGTCGTCAGTGCCAGCACAGTCATGAGCGCCGCCAACGTTCTTTTGGCTCCCCCGCCCGATACGCTTCTGCTGCGGGTTCTTGCGATTTCAGAAACGACGACACAGGAGTTTTTCACCTTGCTCCAAATGACTTTATAAATCTGATTCATCTATTTTGCCTCCCATAAACCAAATAACCAATACTAATTATATAAAATCGGTTATCGCTCCAAATATTTGCAGAAGTGACCGATTCTAAGCCAAAGATGTACGTTGATGCTGAAAATTTGTATAAAAAAAACACAAGGCAGAGATCTATCTCGGCAACGAAACTCCTTTCACGGTTTTCGCTTCATGCCTTTTTGATAAATCTTTCTATTCCTTATGTTTTCGTCATTTATTATTACCCGGATGATAAACTTGTAAACTCAAATGAACTTCTGTCATTGATTCTTACTTTGTAATAAATATTCTTTGCTTCATATTAAATTATTATTTTTATATATAATAATACTATTACTAATGATAATAGATCTTTAATGACGGACCGTCAATGTATTCTGCATTTCGCTTTTCGATAGAAATTATTACTTCAGCATATTTCTTATATAAATTTTCACCTGCGGATAACAGAATATTTCCTGATTTAAAATAAATTTTTAATCAAAATATACAGAGCCGCCGGAAGTCTGCAATGACGTGAAAAAACTTTCTGTAATCTTTTTCATTTTTTGGAAACAAAAACACCATCTCTGAGGACGATGTTTTGATCTGTTACAATTTATTCCGTTTCTTCTTTTTCCTTCGGAAGAATGAGGTTCAGCAGGACTGCCACGATGAATACGACGGCGACGCAGTTTTCTGCAAAGATGCTCCGCAATATATCGGGGAATATGCGGAAAATCTGAGGCGTACCGGTGAATCCGAGACCGATGGAAAGAGAGAGGGCGACGATGGTCATATTTCTTTCGGAATAACCGCATTGACCGATCATACGGACGACGATGGTGCCGAACATCATGAGGGTGCAGCCGCCGAGGACCGCATCGGGAAGGGAAGCGAGGATGACTCCCACGGCAGGAATCAGTCCTGCCAATATCATGATCGCCGCTCCGCAAGCGACGGCTTTTCTGTTCACCACTTTTGTCATGGCAATGAGGCCGATATTTTGGCTGAACGAGGTGATCGGCATGCAGCCGAAGAGAGAAGAGAGACTGCTGACGAACCCGTCTACGGTGATGGCGCCGGAGATTTCTCTGTCTTTTGCATTTCGTCCGAATCCCATGACGGCAAGGGCGGAGGTGTCACCCAATGTTTCCGTCGCCGATACGAGGAAGATAAGAAATACGGAAAATATGGCGTCGGCATGAAATTCCATGGCATAGGGCATGAATCCGGGAAGGGAGACGGGAGATACGGAAGCAAGGCCGCTCATGTTCACCATTCCGAAAAAGAAAGCCGCTCCGTAACCGACGACGAGACCGACCAGAACGGAAAGCTGTTTATAAAAAGATTTTGCTTTGATATTGAAAAGAAGAGAGGAAATTAAGGTGATCGTACCGACGATCAGATATTTTGAGTCGCCGAATTCAGGATTTCCGAAACCGCCGCCGAAAGAATTGGCCCCGATGGGAAGCAGGGAAAATCCGATGGCTGTGACGACACTGGCGGACACGATGGGCGGAACAAATTTGCGCCACCAGCCGATCCCCATGCCCAAGATGCCTTCCAGTATCCCTCCCACAAGGGCGGCTCCCAGCACGGCACCGTAGCCGTATTTCACACCGATCACACAGAACAGGGACACGAAGGTAAAGCTGATCCCCATGATGATCGGCATTCCGCTTCCGATGCGCCAAAAAGGAAACATCTGGAGCAGCGATCCCACACCGGCGATGATCATGGCGGCCTGCACGAGAGATGCCGCTTCTTCCGCCGGTATTTTCACCGCAGCGGTCACAATGAGAATGGGAGCGATATTTGCCACAAACATGGCAAGTACATGCTGCAGTCCGAAAGGCACCGCTTTTTTCAAAGGTACATCGCCGTAAAATTCATAGATCGGATCTTTATTCACCGCAACTCCTCCTTACCGAAAAGTAATGACGCCTGTTTCTGCATCCATTTTTTCAATGATAGCCAAAGATTTCACATCATAACCGGCTTTGCGCAGTTCATCTCCGCCGCCTTGGAAGCCTTTTTCTATGCATATGCCGATGCCTTCCACCACAGCTCCCGCCTGTCCGACCAGATCGATCAGCCCCCGGACGGCACATCCGTTAGCAAGAAAGTCGTCCATGATGAGGATATGCTCCCCTTTATGGAGATATTTCTTGGATGCCACCACATGATTGACTTTGTTATGCGTGTAGGAATGGACTTCCGTTTCATACATGTCTTTGTCCATATTGCTTCCTGCCGATTTTTTGGCAAAGAGGACGGGAACGCCGAAATAAACGGCAGTGAGGCAGGCAATGCCGATGCCCGACGCTTCGATGGTCAGTATCTTGTCCACCTTTTTATCGGCAAAAAGGGACTTAAACTCTTTCCCCAATTCGCTGATAAAAGGAACATCGATCTGATGATTGAGGAAACTGTCCACTTTCAGCACGTTTCCTGCTTTGATCACGCCGTCTTTCAGTATTTTTTCCTGCAATAAATTCAATTCCGCCATGACAGCCCCCCGCATTCTTACAAATATTTATAATAAAACATTATAACCCATTGCCGCACCTCTTTCTACCGACAAGAAGATCCTGTCCCTATTCCGAAGAAAGCACGATATCTCTGCTGCCTGAAAAAAGGCACAAAAAAAGCAGGGCATAACCCCTGCCTCTTCCGCTTTCAGAAGAATACGCCTCTTGATTTTTCTTTGATTTCTTTTTCTGCAATGAAGGGAATTCTTGTGGTTCTTCCTTCTCTTGCAGCAACGATTTTCTTGAAAGGAAATTCAAATATTTCCCTGTTCCAAGTATTGACCGCATCATTGTAAAAAGTCCGTGCCGCCGTGATTTCCCTCTGCAAATAAGAATTTTGCTGCATCGCATCTCTGATCGTGTCCTGGCTTTTCAGATCCGGATAATTTTCCAATGCCACATTGATCGCCC
>URAA01000084.1 GCA_900545785.1 uncultured Dialister sp.
GGCGTATGGCGGCGGAATTATTGGAGGGGAAAAAGAAGCCCTATGAGATTCCTATAACCAAACAAATGGATCCGGAATGGGTAGTCAATATGTCTGTAGCGAAAGCTTTGAAAAAAGAACTGCCCAATGATATTTGGCAAAAGGCAAGAAAGCTTTATTTATATGACGGACAAAAAGCAAGACCGTAAATTGCTTTAAGGAGTGAACAAGTATGGTAGATTTAGCAATTTCCACGGTGGCACAGGGATTGATGTGGTCCATCCTTGCCATCGGTGTATTTTTATCTTTCCGGGTATTGAATGTACCCGATATGACATGTGAAGGAAGTTTTCCTTTGGGAGGTGCGATTGCTGCTTCTCTTCTTGCATCGGGCATGAATCCCGGATGGGGAATTCTGGGAGCGGTGATTGGCGGAATAGCGGTGGGTACCATTACGGGATTCCTTTATACAAAATTAAAGATACCTGCTATTTTATCGGGGATATTGACGATGATAGCTCTGTATTCCGTTAATCTTCGTGTCATGGGGAAGGCAAATATTTCTTTACTCAGATCAGACACGGTTTTCACAATAACAAGTGAACTTTTTCATGTAAGCCAATCAATAGCGGCATTTATCGTACCGGCTGTTATCATGTTGCTCATAAGTGTTTTTATTTATTGGTTTTTTGGTACAGAACTCGGGATGTGCATTCGTGCAACCGGATATAATCCTCAAATGGTACGGGCGCAAGGTGTAAATACGGACTCGATGATTATTCTCGGTCTCGGACTGAGCAACGGACTTATCGGACTCTGCGGCGCCGTAGTTGCACAAAATAACGGCTTTGCCGATGTAGGTATGGGAATCGGGACCATTGTGATAGGTTTGGCCTCTGTAATTATAGGAGAAGTTATTTTGGGAGCTGATAGTTTTTCGTCTTCACTTATGGCAGTTGTAATAGGTTCCGTTATATATCGTATCGTCATAGCGACGGTTCTTTATCTGGGAATGCCTCCCAATGATTTAAAATTATTTACGGCAATCATTGTCATGTTCTCTTTGGCGTTACCTCTGATAAGAGATAATATCAAATTAGGAAAGGCGGGCTGATTATGTTAAAGATAACGGGAATCAGTCAAACATTTTTCCGCGGTACGCCGAATGAAAAACAGGCGTTGAAGAATTTGTCTCTTACATTAAATGATGGGGATTTCTGTACAGTCATCGGCGGAAACGGTGCAGGAAAGAGTACACTGCTCAACGCTATTGCAGGTGCGAACATTCCTGATGAAGGGACCATAGAAATTAATAATGTAGATGTTACAAAAATGAGCGAATTCAAACGGGCGAAATTTATCGGCCGTGTTTTCCAAGACCCTATGCGCGGAACGGCCGGAGGAATGCAGTTGGAAGAAAACCTTCTGCTTGCATCTCGCCGGGGGGAGAGCAGGAGATTGAAGTGGGCCTTTTCCGAAGGGGATCACGATATCTATAAAAGGATGGTGGCCCGCCTTGATTTGGGATTGGAAAACCGTTTGGGCACAAGGATCGGACTTCTTTCCGGCGGGCAGAGACAAGCAGTTACATTACTCATGGCTACATTGAAGAAACCGGACATTCTTTTGCTTGATGAACCTACTGCGGCTCTGGATCCTAAAACGGCCGATAAAGTTTTGAAAATTACTGATGAAATTGTAAAAGAACAAAATTTAACAACTTTGATGATCACTCATAATATGAGAGATGCTTTAAAATATGGAAATCGATTGATTATGATGAATAACGGACAGATTATTGCCGATTATAGTCCGGAAGAAAAGAAAAAATTAACGATAGAAATGTTACTTAAAAAATTTGAAGAGAATTCAGATGACTTAAGTGATAAAATGATATTAAGTTAGCTCTTGATAAATGATGAAGAGCTGTGTATAATATCATCTGTGTGAACTGTATCCAGGGATTTCGAAACTCCGGCGGATCACTTAGATACAGCAATTTATTTATAGGAGGCTTATTATGTTAGAAGCAGCAGAAAAGAAAGAAATTATTGAACAGTACGCCGTACATGAGGGAGATACAGGATCTCCGGAAGTGCAGATTGCTATTCTCTCCAAGAGAATTTCCCTTTTGACGGAACATTTGAAGAGTCACAAAAAGGATCACCATTCTCGCAGAGGACTGCTTAAATTGGTCGGACAGCGCAGAAATATGCTTGCCTACCTTCGTCGAAGTGATATTGAAAGGTACAGAGCACTTGGTGAAAAGCTCGGACTTCGTCTGAAATAATATCTAAGAAAAACAGCAGCAGATAAATTCTACTGTTGTTTTTTTATTGAAAACAACATATCACCGTGGATATCAAGGTTAAATTTAATTTGATTTAGGGCGTATTAAAGAATATAATAAAACGGTATAGATAAAAAGGATTAAGAGATAAGAGGAGGAAAGGACATGTTTAAGACCTTTCAAATGGAACTTGCCGGCCGTCCGTTGATTATTGAAACGGGGAAAATGGCAAAGCAGGCAAGCGGAGCAGTTTTGGTAAGATATGGAGAAACAGTGGTGCTTGTTACTTCTACGGGAAGTAAGGAAGCAAGGGAAGGGACAGATTTTTTCCCGTTGACTGTTGATTATGAAGAAAAAATGTATTCCGTGGGGAAAATGCCGGGAGGATTTTTACGTAGGGAAGGACGCCCCGGGAATTCCGCCATTTTAAATGCTCGTTTGATAGATCGTCCGATTCGTCCGTTGTTTGATAAAAGATGCAGAAATGAAGTTCATGTAGTTGCTACGGTTCTTTCCGTTGATTATGATAATGCACCGGAACTTTGCGGTATGCTCGGTGCTTCTGCATCTCTCGGCATTTCCGATATTCCTTGGGACGGTCCGATTGCAGGTGTCCGAGTAGGGCGCATTGACGGTCAATTTGTTATCAATCCCACACAAGCGGAATTGGAATCCTCGTCTCTGAATATCACGGTCGCCGGCTCTGAAACAGCCATCTTAATGGTTGAAGGCGGCGCAAATGAAGCACCGGAAGAAGATGTGCTTGATGCTATCATGTTCGGTCATGAAACGATTAAGAAATTAGTCGATTTCCAGAAGAAAATCATTGAAGAAGTAGGGAAACCGAAACGGACACTTCTTTTCCCGGAAGTACCTGAGGAAATAGAAAAATCTATCCGTGAATATGCAGAAGAGCCGCTCAAAAATGCAATTTTCAATCCGGACAAACTGACTCGTGAAGCGCATATGTTAGAAGTGAGAAAAGAAGCGGAAACTCATTTCAAAGAAATATATCCCGATAATGCTGCTGATGTTGCTGAGTGTATGGATCATCTGACAAAAGAAATCGTCCGTCATATGATTTCTGTGGATAAAATTCGTCCCGACGGACGCGGTCTTGATGAGATACGTCCGATTACATGTGAAGTCGGATTACTGCCGAGAGTTCACGGTTCCGCGCTATTTACACGAGGCCAGACACAGGCATTGACCATTACGACATTGGCACCCATGTCGGAAACACAGATTATCGATGATTTAACAACAGTAACAGAAAAACGTTATATTCATCAATATAATTTCCCCTCTTATTCCGTCGGAGAAACAAAGAGTTCCCGCGGACCGGGACGTCGTGAAATCGGTCACGGAGCCTTGGCGGAACGGGCACTTTTACCGGTTATTCCAAGCGTGGAAGAATTTCCCTATGCGATTCGCGTAGTTTCTGAAATATTGGAATCTAACGGCTCTTCTTCACAGGCATCAGTCTGCGGAAGTACCATGTCCTTATTAAATGCAGGCGTACCGATTAAGGCGCCGGTAGCAGGTATTGCCATGGGCCTTGTTAACGAAGGAGAACATTTTACGATTTTAAGCGATATTCAGGGAATGGAAGATGCTCTCGGGGATATGGATTTCAAAGTGGCGGGAACAGCAAAAGGAATTACCGCCATTCAAATGGATATCAAAATCCACGGGCTGTCCAGAGATATTCTGCTTGCAGCTTTACGTCAGGCACATCAGGGTCGTATGTTCATTCTCGGGAAAATTGCGGAATGTATAGATAAGCCGGCAGAACATCTGTCTCCTTATGCGCCCAAAATTATCACGATGAGTATTCCTGTCGATAAAATTCGCGATGTTATCGGAACCGGAGGAAAAACCATCAATAAAATCATCAGTGAAACCGGCGTAAAGATGGATATCGAAGAAGATGGCCGCGTCTATATTGCAACTCCCGATGAAGAAGCGGCACTTAAAGCGAAAAAGTGGGTAGAAGCATTAACTCATGATGTGCAGGCGGGAGAAACATATCTGGGAAAAGTAACACGGCTCATGAAATTCGGCGCTTTTGTTGAAATTCTTCCGGGAAAAGAAGGAATGGTTCATGTATCTCAACTTGCTTTAACTCGTGTTGAAAAGCCGGAAGATGTCGTGCATGAAGGCGACGAAATTATGGTCAAGGTAACAGAAATAGATGATAAAGGACGGATCAACTTATCCCGCAAAGCATTGCTGACGGAGAAAAATAAATGAATGGGCTGAGAGGTTTTGCAGTAGTGAGTGCATGGAAAGATAAAGAAATTCATCTGCCTTGTCGTAAAACTGCAAAAAGTGCGGGTTACGATATTGAAAGCGCCGTTGATGTTGATTTGATTCCCGGTAAAATTCAGGTGATTCCTACCGGTCTGAAAGCATATATGGGAAGCGATGAATATTTAGCCATTCACATTCGTTCCAGCCTCGGAATTAAACACGGTATCATGCTTGCCAACGGAACGGGGATCATAGATTCTGATTATTATAATAATGAAGACAATGAAGGACATATCATGTGTGCTCTGTATAATTCATCAGAAACAATTTTTCATATCGATCGGGGCGATCGAATTGCTCAAGGCATATTTATGAAATATCTGACAACAGACGATGATCGGGCAGTAGGAAAACGCATAGGCGGGATTGGAAGCACAGGTGTGTAAGTGAGTATAGAAAAAGAAAAGACCGTTGATCATCGTACTATGTACGAAGGGAAACTGCTTCATGTCTATTTCGACGAAGTTGAAATTGCAGGCAAAGTTTATCGAAGAGAAGTTGTAAAACATCCCGGGGCTTCAGCAATCATCCCCGTGACGGCGGATAAAGAAATTATTTTTGTAAAACAATACAGGTATCCGATAAAAAAAGAGCTGCTTGAAATTCCTGCAGGTAAATTAGACGGCAAAGAAGCACCGATTACCTGTGCGGCACGGGAATTGAAAGAGGAAACGGGATGCACGGGGAATCTCAGAGAATTGGGCTATATTTATACTACCCCCGGGTTTTCTGATGAAAAGATCCATCTGTTTATAGCAGAACAGTTAGTTTATACGGAACAACATTTAGACGAAGGAGAGTATCTCGATATCGTTAAAATATCGGTGCCGGAAGTGTTCCAAATGGTAAAAGCGGGAAAGTTTTATGATGCCAAAACGTTGTCTGCTTTAATTATGGCGGAAGAATATTTGCAATCTTTATAATTTCTGCAAGTTGCTGCTCCCTTATTGCAGCAGCTTTTTTTATTGGATAGTCGGGTGGCGATTCGAAGATTATGCTATAATAAAAACCATGAAAAGAAATATATCAGAACCAAAAAATAAAAAAGTATCTTTTACCACATTGGGATGTAAAGTCAATCAATATGACAGCGATGCCATGCGTACACTGTTTATACAAAAAGGATATCAAACAGCAGAAAATGATGAAAATGCAGATGTCTATGTCATTAATACCTGCTCCGTCACCAGTATAGGTGATAGAAAATCGCGGCAAATGGTGCGTCGGATCCGGCGCAATCATCCGGATTCAATCATTGTCGTGGCCGGATGCTATGCACAACTTGCCCCTGAAACTTTTGAAAAAATGGGCGATGTTGATGTAATTGTAGGATTGCAAAACCGTTCTCATATCGTGGAATATGTGGAAAAAGCTGCTCAAGAGAAAACGACATTGAATGTTGTTACAGATATTATGTCGGCAAAAGAGTTTGAAAATCTTTCCGTATCACCCGAAGGGGAAGTGAAAACAAGGGCATTTATCAAGGTACAGGAAGGATGTGACAATTACTGCACATTCTGTATTATTCCTTATGCCCGGGGACGGCTGAAATCTCGGAAAAAAGAAGATGCCATCGAGGAGATCAAACATCTTGTTTCACAAGGATACAGAGAAATCGTTCTTACCGGGATACATTTGGGAAATTATGGGAAAGATTTGCATGACGGAACGACCCTGTCATCATTGGTTGACGATCTTCTGAAAATTCCCGATTTGTTGCGGATTCGCTTAGGTTCCATAGAATCGGTTGAATTATCGGATGAATTAATCGATTTGATTAAAAATGAACCGAGAGTATGTCGCCATTTACATCTGCCGATCCAGTCCGGGTCCGATGATGTGCTCCGTGCGATGAATCGTCATTATCGGCTTGCTCAATATAAAAAATTAATAGAAGATTTAAAAATCAAAATTCCCAACCTGTCACTTACGACAGATCTGATTGTCGGTTTTCCCGGAGA
>URAA01000085.1 GCA_900545785.1 uncultured Dialister sp.
ATCAATGGCAGCTTTCAGTTTCGTATCACTTCCTCCTACCAGACCGCTGTTTTTCGTTACCATAACATCTGCCTGATAATCATGAATCATGGCTGAATTCATTTCATAAGAAAAAGGTCCTTGAACAGCTACAATATTTTTTGCTTTCAGTCCCAAATCTTCACACATTTTTATGACGTCGGATACAGGGAGCACTCTCGCCCATATTTCTTTACCTTGCAATGCTTCGGCATGAACAAAGGTACTTAAGGTTTTTGATCCTGTCGTAAGTAAAATGCTTTTACCTAATTGCCCTGCCAAATCGGCTGCTTCAAATTCATCTTTTACATGATACAGTTTTTTATAATCAGGAAGAGTTATTTCGGCTCTCTCATAGCGAACATAGTCAATCCCTGTTTCCATGCAGGCGGTATAAGCTGTTTCAGAAACAATGGCAGCATAGGGATGACTGGCATCAAGAATCAGAGTCACTCCTTTTTCTTTAATAACTCTGACCATATCTTCCTTCTTAAATCTTCCCACTTCTATGTCAAGTCCCTCATGGGCAGCCAGTATTTTGCCATATTGACTTACAACGGTCATCATAAGTTCTCGACGGGTTTCGGGAGATTTCTTCATCTCTCTGTCTGCCAGTTCCGCTCCTATTTCACGACCGTCTTGGGTCCCGGAAATAATCCAAATCAAACTTTATACCCCCTTGGTGTGATAATATGCCCGTCGGCAATATAAGAATTGCTGTTTCCGATGATAACGGTAGACTGCATATCTACATCTTCTTCAGGAAGCTTTTCCAATGTACTGATTGTCCAATTCATTCCCGGACGGCCTGCTTTTCGTACAATACCGACCGGGGTTTCCGGTTTTCTGTATTCTAAAACAATATCCCTGATTTCATTTAAATAAGTAGCACGGCCGCGGCTTTTCGGATTATAAATGGCAATAACAAAATCTCCTTCTGCCGCTAATTTTGCTCTCTTTTTGATCTGATTCCACGGTGTCATCAAATCACTTAAGCTGATGACGGCATAATCATGCATTAAAGGAGCACCTAATGCGGCTGCAGCCGTATTGGCCGCAGTCAATCCGGGAATCACTTCACAAGAAGGTCTTTTTTCTTTCGGAATTTTTTGAAGCAGTTCGAGAACTAAGCCGGCCATACCGTATACCCCGGGATCGCCGGAAGAAATAACCGCCACCTGATGACCGTCCACTGCCAGATCTACCGCTTTTTGACAGCGATCTACTTCCTGCCTCATACCGTTCCCTACAACTTCTTTTTCTTGGATCATATCTTTTATCAAAGAAATATAGGTATTATAGCCGACAATGATATCACATTCCTCTATTGCTCGAAGAGCTTTATCCGTCATTTCTTCTTTATGTCCGGGGCCGATACCGATGACACGGATAACCCCACGGCTATTGCTGCCGTCGCACTCACAAACTTTGTTTTCGGTAATAATGTCTTTCCCCTGTTCGCTTCCTTTAATGCTGCTGACTGACATATGTTTCCAACTCCAATCTTTTTTTCTACAAATTCTGATGTTTCTAAAGAGTATTCATCTGCTATCGTTTTTAATTCTTCCGCTTTATAAAAATGAATAGGAATATTTTTATGTTTTGCAAAATCAAGCAATCCTTTTTCATCCGCTTTTACATCGACACTTGCCAATGATGCGACTTGGTAGTCATAAGCATCGGCAAGCTTAAGCGCCCCTTCAAAAGCATCTTGAATTAAATTTTCCGTCGTGCCTCTTTTGCATCCGATTCCCATATAAAGATTTTGGGGACGCAGATACACATAGGGTGCTTTTGACTTTATATGATTGCCTTCCGTGATAATGGCACAGGCTTCAAAATCATGCCCTTCCATATCATCTGAAGATCGGAGGGTAATCCCTTCTTTTCGAAATCTCTCTTTAATAGAATCTGCGCCTTGTACAGTTTTATCTATAAACCATAAAAATTTTCTACCCTCAGCAATGACACTGTTCACCGGTTTTAATGCATCAAGAGGCTCAATCCGCATCATCATTTCTCTGGCTATGTCGTCTGGAGACTTTCTCCCATGAACATCTGTAGCTGTCGTAATTACAGGTTCTGCACCTGCTGCAGATGCCACTTCCCGTGTCCATGCATTAGCACCACCCAAATGGCCTGATAAAAGAGAAATACAATGTTTGCCGCATTCATCCATGCAAAGTATGGCAGGATCACTTGCCTTGCTTACTACATGTGGTGCTATTGCCCTCACAACGATTCCTGTTGCCATGATAAAGAGTATAGCGTCATATTTTGAAAAAATCTCTGCCGTAAGCGCTATAGTACGAGTAAAATACTTCGCTTCTTCTCCGCTTTCAGATCCCTTTCTTTCATAGAGAGTTCCCGTCCCCTTCAGCTCTTTTTTTACACGAGCTCCCAATCGGGCTCCCTCAGCAGAAACTGAAATTATCGCATAATTCATTTTTTCTCTGTACCTTGGCGAAACATTGTTGTAAATTTACTGTCATACAATTTAGATAATTCATAATCGGTGTCAAGTACACGGCCGACCACAATCATGGCCTGCCGGACAACGCCTTCTTTATGAATAACTTCTGCTATTGTATCTATCGTTCCGCGAAGAATTTTTTGATCCGGCCAAGTTGCCCGAACCACTATGGCAACAGGAGTGTCCCCCGGATATCCGCCTTCTTTTAATTGACTCATCACGGTATCAATTCCCTGAACAGAAAGGAAAATACACATCGTCGCCTGATGCTGCGCAAGCATATTGAGTTTTTCCCGTTCCGGCATCGGCGTACGCCCTTCCATGCGGGTAATAATAATTGTTTGAGAAATACTCGGCAATGTATACTCTTGTTTTAAAGCGGCAGCTGTAGCAAGGAAAGAACTTACCCCCGGAATAACTTCCATGGCATCTTCTTGAATACCCAGAGAACGCAAGCCGTCCATTTGTTCCTGAATGGCTCCGTAAATAGCGGGATCACCGGTATGTACTCTTGCGACCGTTTTATTATTTTTTAATGCTTCTCGCTCCACATCCAATACTTCATCCAGATTCATCGTCGCACTGTTATAAATGTCCGCATCTTTTCTTCCGTATTTCAGTATTTCGGGATTTACTAAAGAGCCGGCATAAATAATTACATCCGCTTCGGCAATCAAACGCTGCCCTTTTAAAGTAATCAGTTCCGGATCTCCCGGGCCTGCACCGATAAAATAAATTTTCCCCATATTATTCCTCCTTATTTTTTATTGCAGTAAAAATAAATACCGGACTTATCGGATTAAATAAATGATATCTTCCCAGTTTCTTGAGACGATTAATTTGCATTTGAAATCCGTCCAGAATAAATGGCCGATCTTTAAATTCTCTCACCACTTCTCCCGTGGTCTCAGCTGTTACTGATGTGACCACCATTCTGCCGCCGAGTTTTAAAAGTTTTGTTCCCCGGTCTAATATTTCATGCATGCTTCCGCTTGTCCCGCCTATAATAACAACATCCAAAAGAGGTAATTCATCCATTGCCTCCGGAGCCGTTCCGGAAATCACATGAATATTTGTACATCCGAATTTCTTTGCATTTTGTTTAATTAAATCAATACCTTCAAGATTTTTTTCAATGGCATATACTTTGCCCTTTGTGGCACAAAGAGCGGCTTCAATGGTCAAAGATCCTGTACCTGCACCGATGTCTGCCACAATATCTTCCGGCTGAATTCCTGCCTTAACCATAACCATGGCACGAATTTCAGCCTTTGTCATCGGTACCTTTCCCCTGATAAATTCATCATCATTGATTCCAAAGCCGAACATATGCATTACCCCATCACCACCATTACAGATTCACCAAAACCTTCCAATAAAATCAAATCTTTCAGCGTACTTTCCATGATTTTCTGATCCTCATAGGAAATGCGCTCGCAGGCGGCTGCCTTTGTATCTTCGGGCCAGCCTTTTTTTATAAGATAATCGGCAATGTATGCCGGATTTTGTTCATGATCCGTCAAAAATGCCAATTTCCTGCCACTTTTATAAACAAGTTCTTTATCCTCCGGTCTTCTTCCGTGAAAGGAAAGCCATAACGCTCCCTGCCAAGGTTCAGACAGCAGTGAGAATGCCGCTTGTACAGATGAAATTCCCGGAATGACTTCTAATTTATTTTTCACAAATCGTGTTTTCAGCCACGGAAGCAAACTAAAATATCCGGGGTCTCCGCTCACCATGACAACCACATCATCCTTTTTTAAAGATTCTTCCAACCATTCCGCAAGCAAAGATAATTTCCCCGTTATAGGATAAGTTTCCTGCCCATTAACGGCATAATCGGCCAAAGCACGGCGTCCTCCCGCCAAAAAATGTGCCGATTCAATTGCCTTCAATGCTTTCGGAAGAATATAGTCTTTATTTCCCGGACCGATGCCCGCCACTATTAATGTATGTTCCATTTTTCCTCTTCCAATATTACTTTGGCATGACTGCTTACTGCCTGTACGGAGCCATCCATAGCCGCAAAAATAATTCCCACTCTGGATTTTCCGAATATGTATCGTTCCGATCGAACCTGAGCGCGTTCCGCCATTTGTCCGTAAATGACATCCAATCTTTCACGAGCTATAATAATCGCCGCACCGTCAGTGGTATTACAGTCCATAATTTCCTTGACTACCGCAGCCGATGCTCCGTTCACAGCTGCATAAGCCGCCATGGTTTCCATTCGCCCGTCACTGTTTCTGTTATAAGTGTGAAAACTTCCTGATACCACTTTAACCAGTTTTCCCATATGACCGATAAGCAATATTTTTTTAAAGCCTCGGGCAACACATTGTTCCATCATAAAACCGATATAATTACTTGTCTCAATAATAGATTCCTTAGGAATCCCCATAATTTGAGCAGCTCGTTCTCCTATACGGCCGGGACATAAGGAAGCAGTCCTGAATCCGCTTGCCCAGACCACCGGCACTTGTGGTGCCAAAGAACGTTTATATGCATCTTCACTCATGGGTTTTACTATTCCCGTAGTCCCCAATACAGAGATTCCTCCGACCACGCCAATAGCCGGATTCAAGGTTTGCTTTGCCAATTTTTCCCCCTCAGGGATACTGATTGTTACAATGCAACCTAAATCCGGTCCTATCAAATCTTCATATACATAACGGAGCATAATTTGCGGTCCGGGATTGATCGCAGGCTTTCCGACCTGAACTTGCAGCCCCGGGCGTGTAACGATGCCGACACCTTTTCCCGCCTTTAATTCCATACCGGGCCGATCTGTAATCTCTACCGTCACAATAATCGGTGTTCCATTCGTGCAATCCAAATCATCACCGGCATCTTTTAAGACCGTTGCCGTACCGACATTCCCTTTTGCAGATGCATCTTTTACGGGAATTATAATTTCTGTACGCTGTGGTGATAATACGGTCACTTGTTTAGGAAATTCTCCTCTAATGGCAAGAATTGCGGCTTTCATTGCTGCAGTTGCCGTGGCACCGGTTGTATAGCCTTCCCTTAACTCTTTGCCTATTAATTCCTCTGTATTCATAACTAATTAAGACTCCCCTATCTGTAATTAGTAAATTGTAATTCTACCGGTAAATCTTCTTTCTTCAGAAAGGCAATGCAAGCTTGTAAATCATCTTTATCTTTACCGCTGATGCGAAGTTCATCTCCATTAATTTTAGCAGCCACTTTAATTTTAGATGCTTTTACTCTCTTAACGATATCTTTTGCCAATTCGGAAGATATTCCATTTTTCAATTCAAGCAGTTGACGCACCGTTCCGCCTGCAGCAGATTCTTTTTTCTTTTCATCTATATTCTTAAGAGAAATACCGCGTTTTACTAATTTGGCATTTACAATTTCTCGGACCAAACGAAGCTTGAAGTCATCATCACCGATGATTGTGATCAAACTTCCTTCAAGAGATACGGAACTTTTGCTGCCTTTAAAATCATATCGAGTGGAAATCTCTTTTGCCGCCTGATTAATTGCGTTGGACGCCTCCTGTAAATCGGTTCGGCAAACTACATCAAAAGAATAATCTTTAGCCATAAACGCCTCCCTGTAAAAAAGATACGGTCCTGATCTTTTTTTATATAAACTTTGATTGATAACTATTCATTATTTTACCATATTCAAATTTTATTATTAGTATATCATTTTTTAATCTCAATACATAGATAAATGTAACCTGTTGGTGACTATACTTTTTATATGCTGTCTGCCTTCAATAAAAATCAATTGTATCGGTTTCTAATGCCAGTCTTATGGCTATGATTTATTGATTTATAATATAATTTTATTTGGCATTCCGACATTTCATCAAGTATAATATTTATGAATCAATAAATACAATCAATGAATATATAAAGTTATTTATCTTTTTATTTTAGAAAGGAAGGTATTCAGATGCCGCTGACAACAACAAAAGAAATGTTTAAAAAAGCATATGAAGGTCATTATGCTATCGGTGCTTTCAATGTAAATAATATAGATCGGAAGAGCACACGTCTGAACTCCA
>URAA01000086.1 GCA_900545785.1 uncultured Dialister sp.
TGGAGACCGGCAGCAGATGATGCGTCTTGATTATGAAGAGAAAAGGATTCTGCAGGAAGAGGAAACAGAAAGAATTTTATCATGGCTGGAAGCACTTTTAGAAAATAAATTAGGGAGTATAGTTCTTTCCGATTACGGTAAAGGAATGATTACATATGATTTATCTCAAAAGGTCATAAAAACAGCTGCCGCATATGGAGTTCCGGTTTTAGCGGATCCGAAGGGGACAGATTGGAGCAAGTATGACGGAGCCTACGGAGTGACGCCGAACATGAAAGAATTGTCGGATTGTTTGGGAAAACACGTTGATAACCTTGATGAAAAAATAGAAGAAGCAGGGGAAAAGATCAGAGAAAAATATCATTTAGAAAATCTTTTTGTGACTCGTTCTGAAAAAGGACTGACTTGCATTAATTGCAAAGGAAGTATTCACCGTGCTTCTATGGCGCAAGATGTTTTTGATGTATCCGGAGCGGGTGATACCGTTATGGCCGTATTGGCTGCTGCTACTGCAGAAAAAACAGATACAGAGACAGCTCTTGAACTGGCAAATACAGCGGCAGGAATTGCAGTGTCCAAAGTAGGTACATACCAGATCAAAAGAGAAGAATTGCTTGATGCTTGGTGCAGGTTCAGGTATGGACGCATTACCTATATCCCGACTACATGGGAAGAAGCGAAAAGGAAAGTTGCTTTATGGAAAAATAGGGGAGAGCGGATTGTATTTACCAACGGATGTTTCGATCTTCTCCATCGGGGGCATATTACTTATTTGGAACAGGCAGCCGCTTTGGGAGATCGATTGATCGTCGGTTTAAACTCAGATAAATCGGTTAAGCGATTGAAAGGGGAATGCAGACCTTTAAATACAGAATCAGACAGAGCATTTATGCTGGCAGCTCTCAGAATGATAGATGAAGTTGTTATTTTTGATGAAGATACTCCCGAAAAGTTGATATCGGTTTTAGAACCCGATGTCTTGGTAAAAGGCGGAGATTATAAACCGGAAAAAGTGGCGGGGCGTGAATATGCCGGAAAGGTGGAAATTGTATCTTTTGTGGATGGATATTCTACGACAAAGATGATTGAGAAAATAAAAGAATTATAATCTGACATATAAAAAATCTTCTTGTCAAACTGATTAAAGAAAGGAGCGGTATAACAAGAAGATTTTTTGAATTATTTTTCGAGGGTCTTTTTATAATATTGAAAGGCGGTCAGTGCAATGAGGAACGTATTCAGACTTCCGACAACGAAGAGACCGAGTGATGTACCTAATATTTCTAAAATAAAGCTGACGAATAAACTTCCGAAAGGAGCGCTGCCGAGAAATAAAAATGTATAGAGCCCCATGATACGGCCGGTATATTCTTTAGGTGATGCTGCTTGTATAACCGTATTGCAGTTGACTAAGAACAGAATCACGCAAGCTCCCTGAATCGCGAAAATAAATAAGGAAAGATAGAAGTAATGAATGTAACTGACCGCCATCATGATGCAGCCGCACATTCCGGCCAGGATAAATATCATCTTTTGAGAAAGAGATTTTTTGGCTGCAGCAGAAATAATTCCGCTAATCATGGATCCTGTTCCTATGGCAAATAATATAGAACTGAAACCGTTTAAGCCGGCGTGAAGAACTCTGTCGGCAAAGAGTGGTCCGTAAGTTCCGACATTTAAGATAAGACCGCTTACTATTCCGACGGCAATCAAGTTAGAAAGAATGATCGGATTTCCTTTTGCCAGATTAATTCCGCTGATTAATTCTTTAAAAGGATGCTTTTTTTCTCCTTTATAAGGAGGAGAGTTGACATGAATATGTCTGTAAGCATATAAAATAGGAACTAAAGAAAGTGCATTAAGAAAGAATAAAGAGCTATAGGAAAGATATGATAAAAGGAACGCGGCCAATAAAGGCCCGAACATGCGAGTGATATTAAAGTTTGCCGAATTTAAACTGATGGCGCTGTGCAGTGCCTTTTGTCCGACAAGCTCGGGCATGAAAGCGAGTCTGGCGGGCATGTCAAATGCATCGATAGTACCGCAGAAAAAAGCAAAAAATAAAAGCCAATAATAAGTTTCATGCCCCGTCCACAGGAGCATTCCCAGCAAAAAGGCTTGTATGATATACATGAATTGAGTTCCCATAAGAATTTTTCTTTTATTGTGGCGATCTATCCATATACCGGCACCCAGAGTAAATAAAAAACTGGGAGCAAATTGACAAGCCGAAAGAATGCCGAGTAACATAGCGGAATCGGTTAATTTATAGACCAACCATTGTTGTGCAGTAAGTTGCAGCCAAAATCCGATAAGGGCAATCCATTGAGTGATCCAAAAAATACGATAGTCTTTGATTTGAAGAGCCGGAAAAAGATTTAAAATTTTTGCAAACATAGAAGATTACTCTCTCAATGAATGGGAATATATTTTATAATTAAATCAGAATGTATAAAAACAATTTAAAAAGATTGAAATAGTATGCATCTCTTTTATATTTATAGTACCATATGATAGAATGCGAAATGAATAGGAGAGACGTATGAAAAAGAAGAAATCCTGGTATGCAGTAAGGAAGGGCAGGAAAACCGGACTTTTTACGGATTGGGAGGATTGCAAGGTTCAAATAACGGGTTATGCCGGTGCAGAATATAAAGGGTTTTATACGAAAGAAGAGGCAGAACGTTATTTAGATTTGCCGGATGTTGCAGAAAACAATAAGCCGGATATGAATATAAGCGATCGCATGATTGTTTATATAGACGGTTCCTACATGCCTCATCTACCGGACAGTTTTTCTTTCGGCGCAGTTTTTATTTATAAGGGGGAAATAAAAACCTATGCGGAGAAAATAACAGATGAAGAAGAAGCTGCCATGAGAAATGTGGCGGGGGAAGTTCATGGAGCAGTTTATGCCATGGAAAAATGTTTAGAGCTGGGAATGAAAGAAATAGATCTCTATTATGACTACGCAGGGATAGAAAAATGGTGTACCGGAGAGTGGAAGGCAAATAAAAAAGGAACGAAAGCACTGCAAGATTACTATCATTCCATAAAGGATAAATTGATTGTACATTTTCATAAAGTGATAAGCCACAGCGGTGATTTTTATAACGAGATGGCAGATAAACTGGCAAAATCAGAATTGATGAAATAAAAATGACAAAATAAAAGCGTGATTTTATCACGCTTTTATTTTGCACTCGATTACCATGCAGGTTCTATAGTTCCTTTATATTTTTCAAGAATAAATTTTTTAACAGAATCGGATTGATAGGCTTGAACGAATTTCTTATAAGCCGGTTGATCCTTATCTGCATCCCTTGAAGCAATAATCATAATTGCAAGAGGGGTATCTTTAGATTCTAAGAAAATACCTTGGTCTTTAGGTGATAAACCTGCACTCATGACGTAATTCATCGTGATTACCGATGCGGAAACATCATCCAGACTTCTTGGTAATTGAGCAGCTTCCAGTTCATTAAATGTAAGATTTTTTGGATTTTCTACGATATCTGCCGGGGTAGCTTTCATTCCGACACCTTCTTTTAATTTAATAAGTCCGGCTTTTTCCAAAAGTTGCAATCCCCGGCCTTCGTTGGTCGGGTCATTCGGAATAGAAATAACGGCACCGTCGGGAATATCTTTTACATCTTTATATTTATTGGAATAAATACCCATACGCATTAAAATGGCTTTTCCGATCGGAACAAGATTTGTGTTATGCTGCTTGTTGAAATTATTTAAGAAGGGTTCATGTTGGTATACGACCAGATCCAGGTCGCCGTCGGCAAGTGCTTGGTCAGGCGTGATATAATCGGAGAATTCTTTTACATTAACTTTTAATCCTTCTGTTGCTGCGGCTTTGGCGGCAGCTTCTACAACTTCTGCATGAGGCCCTGCCGTAGCACCGACGATAATTTCTCTTTTCTCTGTTGAAGAAGAAGCTTTATTGCCGGAAACAGAGCTTTTGTTATCGGTGCCGCATCCGGAGAGAATGGCTGCAGCGGCAAGAAATACAATACCTGCTTTAACTATTTTTTTGTTCATCATGTTTACTTTCCTTTCATAAATGAATAACTATTTTTTATTTGTTTTTTTGGATAATAAATTACCGGTAAATTGAATGAGCTGTACCACGATAATAAGTATAATAATGGTTGCTATCATGATATCTGCCTGAAAGCGTTGATAACCGTATCGAATGGCAAGGTCGCCGAGGCCGCCGCCGCCGATCGTCCCGGCCATGGCAGAGGAACCGATGAGAGAAACAATGACGACGGTTATATTCTGAATAACAGAAGGAAGTGCTTCAGGAATAAGAACTTTTCGGATGATTTGCATAGGTGTGGCACCCATGGATTCGGCAGCTTCGATAAGACCGTAAGGAATTTCCCTGATAGAAGTTTCCACCATACGTGCTGTGTAAGGAATGGCTGCCAATGTTAACGGTACAATTGCCGCCGTTGTTCCTATGGAAGTGCCCGCAACGAGTCTTGTAAAAGGAATGATGGCTACCATTAAAATAATAAAGGGAATAGACCTGACCATGTTAATGATAAAAGCTAGAGGGGCGTTAATGAGAGGACAAGCTAAAATGTTATTTTTTTCGGTAACTACCAGCAGAATACCCAGAGGAATACCTATGAGAGCAGCCAGCATTGCGGAAACAGAAAGCATATAAAGGGTTTCTGCCAGGCTTTTCAAGAGTAAATTAACTATTGTTGGAGACATATCCGATCACCTCGCTTGTAATGGGAAGAGAACTTAAATGATTTAAAGCATGAAGCATATCATTATCATGTCCGGCAATCATAATGAGCAGCCGGCCGAAAGAAATATTCTGAATATAATCGATGGAACCGTAGAGAATGCTTACATCCAAATTATACTCTTTGATAAGATTTGCGATAATAGGTTCGTTAGCTACATCTCCCCTGAAAGATAAGGAAATTAAAGTACTGTCCGTATCGGACTGCTTTTCTTTATGTACGTCCATATGAGATAATTGTTCCGGCAATTCGGAAGACATAACAGAACCTACAAATTTTTTAAGTGTTTCTGTCTGGGGATCCGTAAATAGATCAATAACAGATCCTTCTTCAATAATTTTGCCTTTTTCGATAACCGCTACATGTTGTGCAATTTCTTTGATAACTTCCATCTGGTGGGTAATTAAAATAATGGTGATACCTAATTTTTTATTGATATCTTTTAAAAGTTGGAGTATTGATTTTACTGTTTCAGGATCCAGTGCGCTGGTGGCTTCATCGGAAAGTAAGACGGAAGGATTGGAAACGATGGCACGGGCAATTCCTACACGCTGCTTCTGCCCCCCTGAAAGCTGAGAAGGATATTTGTCTTTATATTCCGTAAGGCCTACCAGTTCCAGTATTTCATCAATTCGTTTTGCCTGATCCTTTGCCGATATATCAGAAAGTTCCAAAGGGAAAGCCACGTTTTGATAAACAGTCCGATTGGACAGTAAATTGAAATGTTGAAATATCATTCCGATATGTTTTCGCTCTTCTCGTAATTCCTTTTTGCTTAGTTTCATCATGTCTTTGCCATTGACTATCACTTCACCCGAGGTAGGGGGCTCCAACATATTGATACAACGCACCAGAGTGGATTTACCGGCTCCGGATTGTCCGACAATACCGAATATTTCTCCGCTTGGAATCGAGAGATTGATATCATTTAAGGCGGTATAATTTCCATAATTTTTGTTTATATGCTTTAATTCGATCATATAACTCTCCTTAAAATAAAAAACCTTCATCGAAAGATGAAGGTTGTATACATCCGTCATCTTCCGAGTATGCACTCGCTGGAATTGGCACCGTTTTCATGAAGAATGGTTGCCGTAGTTTCATAGGGCCAGTCCCTCCGCTACTCCTGATGAATAGTTAGGCTATTTAAATGATAAGGTAATTTTACAGTTTATGTTTTCGAAAGTCAATAGTATAAATCATAATCAGTTATTTAATTCTAAAATCATTTTGCTCGCTTTTAAATATAAATGCTATAATATGGTAAAGTATAAAAGTATTTACGGGCTGTGATTCACATCCGTGAAAGGAGTTATATATGAGTGTAAATCAAAGATTGGTAAATGATCTGAATGACAATTTATTTGATACAATTTTAGAATTGGAAAACAGAGTAGAATGTTATGAATTTTTTGAAGATCTATGTACAATTAATGAATTGAGAGATATGTCACAACGATTGGAAGTGGCAAGAATGCTTCGGAAAGGCGAAAAGTACGATAAAATAGAGCAGGTGACCGGCGCTTCGACTGCGACTATCAGCAGAGTCAAGCGGGCACTGATTTATGGTGCCGACGGATACATAAAAATGTTGGACAGAAAAGAAAAAAAGGAAAAAACAATAAAAGTTCTTTCCCATATGACTCATACCGGATTTAAAGCTTACGATATTCG
>URAA01000087.1 GCA_900545785.1 uncultured Dialister sp.
CTCTTCCGATCTTACAGAGGAAAAAAGAAAGAGTCGGGGCGGGTCAGATAAATGGAAAATCCGGAAGTCGAAGTATGGGTAAACATAACCAGCCAGATACATAAAAAACGGAGAAACTCTATATGAAGCTTTTTTATTCTTTGATTATTTTCACGATAGGGAGATTCATTCATGAAAGAAGATTCCTTTCCGATGTCTTTTCAATATGATAGCACGATAATAATTCCACGGCTATTGCGGGGGCTGTTAAAAAAGAGTTTACATATAAAATAAAAAATCTTCTTGCTATAGACCCTTGTTTTTGTTAAAATGAAAAAGCATGAATATACATGTCCGCGGATTTCATATCTGTGCCGATTCGGTGGTTATGAAAGAAGAAACGGGCAGAAGTTATTAACAGGAGGTTATTTATTATGTCAGTCGTATCCATGAAACAGTTGTTAGAAGCAGGTGTCCACTTCGGTCATCAGACCCGTCGCTGGAATCCGAAGATGGCAAAGTACATCTTCACCGAACGTAACGGTATCTATATCATCAACCTGCAGAAAACGGTAAAAAAAGTAGAAGAAGCATATGCTTTTATTCGTGATGTTGCCGCATCCGGTGCGCCGATTCTTTTTGTAGGAACAAAGAAACAGGCACAAAATTCCATTAAAGAAGAAGCACAGCGTTGCAACATGTTCTATGTCAATGAACGCTGGCTCGGCGGCATGCTCACCAATTTCAGAACCATTCAGACCCGTATTGCCCGTCTGAAAGAATTGGAAAAAATGTTTGAAGACGGAACTACGGAACAATATCCGAAGAAAGAAGTTATCTTGATGCAGCGTGAACTGGAAAAACTCCAGAAGAATCTCGGCGGTATCAAAGATATGAAGAGAGTTCCGGGAGCTATCTTTATTATTGACTCCAAGAAAGAGGAAATTGCCGTAGCGGAAGCTCATAAACTTCATATTCCGGTCGTTGCTACCGTTGATACCAATTGCGATCCCGATGTCGTGGATTATCCCATCCCTGCAAATGATGATGCTATCCGTGCAATCAGACTTTTGACCGGAAAAATGGCAGATGCCGTTCTTGAAGGCCGTCAGGGACAGCAGGAAGAGGAAGAAGATGTTCCTGCAGAAGAAACAACAGAAGATATTGCAGAAGAAGCTGCTGAAGAAACTGTTGACGAAGAAGAATAATTTTTATAGACAAACACCTTATTTTTTGATGGAGGTCATAGAATGATTACTGCAAGTATGGTTAAGGAACTGCGTACGGTTACCGGTGCGGGCATGATGGACTGCAAAAAAGCTCTCGTAGAAGCCGACGGTGATATGGCAAAGGCCGTGGATATTCTTCGTGAAAGAGGATTATCTCAGGCTGCCAAGAAAGCATCCCGCGTGGCTGCTGAAGGTGCGGTTGTTTCTTATGTGTCTGAAGATGGAAAAACCGGCGCTCTTGTTGAAGTGAATTGCGAAACAGACTTTGTCGGACAGAATGAAAATTTCCAGACTCTTGCCACTTCCATTGCCGAACAGATTGTCTCGGCAAATCCTGCTGATGTAGAAGAATTGCTTGCTTCCGACATGAAAGGAAAGACCGTCAAAGAAGTTGTTGTCGAAGCCATTGCAAATATAGGGGAAAATATTTCCATCCGCCGCTTTACCCGTTATGAAAGCACTGACGGAGAGATCTTTACCTATATTCACGGGGGCGGAAAAATCGGTGTTCTCGTTGAGATGAAAGGTGCCGATGCCGAATTGGGCAAAGATATCGCCATGCAGGTAGCAGCTTCCAATCCGTCATATATGGAACGAAGCGAAGTATCTGCCGAAGAAATTGAACACGAAAAAGAAATTCTCCGTGAACAGGCTCGCAATGAAGGAAAACCGGAAGATATTATCGAAAAGATGGTTCTCGGCCGCGTAAATAAATACTACAAAGAAGTTTGCCTTTTGGATCAACCTTTTATTAAAGATGCAGATATCTCTATTACCAAATTGCTGAAATCCAAGAATGCGGAAGCTGTCCGCTTCAGCCGGTTCCAGCTTGGCGAAGGTATCGAAAAGAGACAGGATAATTTAGCGGAAGAAGTTGCAAAACAGATTAATCAGTAATGTTTATGAAATAAGAGAACACTTTTGTGTTCTCTTATTTCATAAACAGCATAAATTTTATATAATAAAAACAGATTAATTTGGAGGTGCATCGTGGGAACTGAGAATAAAAAATATAAGAGAGTTATGCTGAAGCTCAGTGGTGAAGCCCTTGCCAATGATAAAGGTTTCGGCATCGATCCGGAAGTGGTATACAGACTGGCAGGAGAAATCAAAGAAGCAAGTATGCTCGGGATTGAAATTTCTGTCGTTGTAGGAGGCGGCAATATCTGGAGAGGACTCAGAGGCAGTGCGGGGGGCATGGATCGGGCATCGGCAGACTACATGGGGATGCTTGCTACGGTCATCAATTCCGTGGCCCTGCAAGATGCTCTTGAAAAAATGGGAGTCACGACGAGAGTACAGACCGCCATTGAAATGCAGCAGATTGCAGAACCTTATATTCGACGCAGAGCCGTCCGTCATTTGGAAAAAGGAAGAGTCGTTATTTTCGGCGGGGGCACGGGAAATCCTTATTTCACAACAGATACTACGGCAGCTTTGCGATCCGCTGAAATTGAAGCGGATGTCATGTTAATGGCAAAAAAACAAACTGAAGGTGTTTTTGAGGCGGATCCGAAATATCATCCGGAAGCAAAAATGTTTACCCATCTGACTTACAATGATGTTTTACAAAAGAAACTGGAAGTGATGGACAATACGGCAATCACGCTCTGTATGAATAATAAAATACCGATTGTAGTATTTAATATAGATGTTCCGGGAAATGTTGTAAAAGCATGCAAAGGCGAGCGCCTTGGCACATTGATAGAGGAGAATTGAAATGTACGAAAATGAAATCAAAAATCTGAAAGAGAAAATGGATAAATCGATTCAGGCATTAAAGAATGAATTTACTTCCGTCAGAACAGGACAGGCAACTCCCAGCCTGTTGGATCGTGTTTTTGTGGATTATTACGGCTCCAGAACACCGGTTACGCAAGTGGCGTCAGTCACCGTACCGGAAGCTAGAATGATTGTCATACAGCCTTGGGATAAAGCCCTTTTGAAAGAAATCGAAAAAGCAATCAATGTTTCCGACTTGGGTCTTGTTCCCATGAATGACGGAAATCTGATCCGCCTTGCCATTCCGCAGCTGACGGAAGAGCGGCGAAAAGATTTAGTAAAAGTCGTTAATAAGAAATCGGAAGAAGCAAAAGTATCTGTCAGAAATATTCGAAGAGACGGCAATGATTTCTTGAAAAAAGAAGAAAAAAATAATGATGTATCCAAAGATGTAATTAAAGACGTTGAGGAAAAAATTCAGAAACTGACAGATGAAAAAATTAAAGAAGTGGAACTTGTAACAGAAAAGAAAATCAAGGAAATTATGTCTGTCTGATGGATAAAGAAATATATGCAGGTATATTATACAGTGAAGACTTGGCCCGGGAGATCAAAGAAAAGCATCCTGACTGGGAAATCACCGTCACCAAGGGGAGACATTACCCTCTTTTTGAAGAGGAAAAATATTTGGTGCGCTGCGGAAAGCATGCCGTTGTTATGCCTCGCATGGCGTATAGCAAAGAGGCAGAAAATGCGCTGAAAAATATACCGAGAAAGAGGAAAGAAAGTGTCTGAAGAAAAGACTTTTCCGCACCATGTGGCAATAATAATGGATGGAAACGGCCGCTGGGCCAAAAAGAGAGGGAGAGAAAGGACTTTCGGGCACAGGGCAGGAGCGGCAAATGTGAAAACAATCGTCCGTGCCGCAGGTCATATGGGAATAAAAAGACTGACTCTCTATGCATTCTCTACAGAAAACTGGAAACGCCCCGCTTTGGAGGTTCAGTTTCTTATGAGACTTTTCAAAAGTTATCTGATAGAACAATTGCGGGAATTGATTGCGGATAATGTACAGGTCCATATAGTGGGTGATATCTCCCGCTTATCCGAATCTTTGCAAAAAGAAATCAGGGCATGCGAAAGAGATACGGCTCAAAATGACGGATTGGTATTGAATGTGGCCATTAATTACGGCGGGAGAATGGAAATCATTCATGCCGTGAAAGGAATGATTCATGATATCCGATCAGGCGTTTTGAATGAATCGGATCTTGCAGAAGATACGATGGGGAAATATTTATATCCCTCGTCTGCAGAAGATGTAGATTTATTGATAAGAACCGGCGGAGAATCACGGATCTCCAATTTCCTTTTGTGGCAGTCTGCTTACAGCGAATTATATTTTACCTCTGTATTGTGGCCTGATTTCACGGAAGAGGAATTAAAGAAAGCGATTGATTGGTTTACCGACAGAGATCGACGTTTTGGCGGATTGACGGAGGCTTCTACATGAAAATTCGGATTATTACGGCCGTAGTCGGAATTATTCTTGCACTGGGTCTTGTCGCATTGGGCGGGTGGTTTTTGACTGCCGCCATTTTTCTGGTGTCCTTGGCAAGTCTTTTAGAATATGAAAATATGATGACTCATGCAGGAATTTCCATATACAGAAAATTGGCATCGGCAGCATTGGCATTGGTTATCGGAATTACCGGCTTTTATTCGATACCTATGTTTACGGCCATGCTTATCCTTGCTTTTATGATACTTCTTTCTTCCGTTTTATTTATTAAGAAAGAAGATATGCACAGGCTTATATATACCTGTTTTTCCGTTTTTTATTTCGGAATCGGCTTCGGTTCGCTTTCTTTATTAAGAGGAGGCGAAGAATTTCTCAATTATGGAAGTATTTCTGTCAATCCGGGGATATTTTTAATTTTATTTGTCCTGATAGGCACTTGGGCGAGCGATTCTTTTGCTTTTTTTGCGGGAAGGCGCTGGGGAAAATATAAAATGGCGCCCCATATCAGTCCGAATAAAACAGTGGAAGGACTATTAGGCGGGATGGCAGGCACCGTTTTGCTTTGTCTTTTATTATCCGCCGTTACGGGCTTTTCTTTGTGGAAAGGATTTTTTATGGCCATTCTTGTGGCTGTTGCGGCACCGATAGGAGATTTGTTTGAATCTTATATAAAAAGGGCGTGCCGGATAAAAGATTCGGGCCATATTTTACCGGGACACGGCGGCATGATGGACAGGTTTGACAGTTTGCTTTTTGCAGCCCCCGTCGTTGTTATGTACTTAATTATATTCGGATAGCGATAAAGTTATGAAAAAAATAGCGATATTGGGCAGTACAGGATCGATCGGCATGCAGACGGCGGATGTTATCAGATTGTATCCCGATCGTTTTCATGTATCTGTGCTTGCTGCCAAAAAAAATATAGATTTATTGTTAAAACAAGCCGAAGAATTCAGTCCGGAAGTGATTGTTGTTGCCGATGAAGAGGCGGGAAAAAGATTTAAAGAAATATATGACGGCAATGCGGAAATTCTTTTGGGAGAAGATGCATTATCTGTGGCGGCAGCAGGAGATAATGTAGATCTGATGCTTGTTGCCGTAGTAGGAATTGCGGGACTCAAACCGACGCTTTCTGCCATAGAAGCAGGAAAAGAAATTGCTCTTGCCAACAAGGAGACGCTGGTGGCAGGCGGGAAACTTGTCATGGAAGCGGCACGCAGGAAAAATGTATTTATCAGGCCGGTGGACAGTGAGCACAGCGCCATATTTCAATCCATGCTCGGACAGGATAAGAAAGCGATTCACAAAATTCTTTTGACGGCTTCGGGCGGCCCTTTTTTTGGAAAAACAAGGGAAGAACTGGAGCAGGTGACCGTGGAAGATGCGATGAAGCATCCTACATGGAACATGGGAAGAAAAGTAACTTTGGACTCTGCCACCATGTTTAACAAAGGACTTGAAATTATTGAAGCCCGATGGCTTTTTGATGTGGACTATGACAAGATAGAAGTGATCGTTCAGCCGCAAAGCCTCATTCATTCCATGGTGGAATATGAAGACGGATCGATTATGGCTCAAATCGGAAATCCGGATATGCGCCTGCCGATACAGTTTGCACTGACTTATCCCGAAAGATGGCAATCTCCGTCTCATGAATTTGTAGACTGGACTCAAATCGCATCAATCATTACCGCACAGCCTGACAGTAAAACTTTTCGTTCCTTAGAATTAGCGTATGAGGCGGGAAAAGAAGGCGGAGATGCGACAACCGTATTTAATGCAGCCAATGAAGAAGCCATCGCTGCATTCATTGACGGAAGAATTTCATTTTTACAAATTTACGATGTAGTAGAAGAAAGCCTGAATCGTTGGGAAACGCATGAAATATATTCTTTGGAAGATGTATTGAATGCAGATTCAGAAGCAAGAGGATTGACCAATCGAATTATTTGCAAAGGAAGCTTATGATAAATGCTATAT